>JALVCR010000083.1 GCA_027009865.1 Campylobacterales bacterium | reverse complement strand
TAAATTCAAAAAACAATTGGAAAAAATTTAAAGGAGTTGGTGTTATAAAATCGGCTTACTGCGGATACGATATAGAAGGAAAGGAGAAAAGAGAGAGCATGGGATGCGTTGAAATAAATTTTAAAGATTTAAAGATAGATTTTGAACATGAAGAGAATTATTTAAAACTCCCTTTTATCTATCTACAAGCAAAAGATATATTCTCTTTTACCAATCTTACTAATTAAGATATCTTTCATACTCGATTTTATCTTTTTCTCCGGCCTTCCTAAATCCCTTCAATCTAAGACGGCAGCTATCGCAAACACCGCAGGCTTTATCCTCGTTTTGGTAACAGCTCCAAGTATCTTCTAAAGGAACTTTATATTTTAACGCCTCTTTTACAATATCCTCTTTTTTTAAATGAACAAGAGGAGTTTTTATAGAAACCCTTGTCTCAGGCTTAGTTCCTTCATTTATTGCATCCTCCATCCTTTTAATAAAACTCTCTCTGCAATCTGGATATCCGCTGCTATCTTCCTCAACCACTCCTATAAAAATAGCCTCCGCTTTCTCTTTTTCACAAATTGCGGCGGCAATTGAGAGAAAAATTCCGTTTCTAAAGGGAACATAAGTTATAGGGATTCCAGGTTTCAAGCCTTCGGTTGGAACATCTATGTTTTTATCAATCAAAGCGGAAGCCCCTATTTGTTTAAAAAAATCCAAGTCTAATTCAATAGTTTTCAAAGCTTTTAGATGTCTGGCTATTTTTCTAAAACACTCGAGCTCTTTTTTCTCGGTTCTTTGGGAATAGTTAAAATGCAAAGCTATTATTTCATAACCTTCCTCTTTTGCTATAGCAGCGCTTAAAGCGCTATCCATACCTCCGCTTATTATACAAACAGCTTTGGCCACAATTTCTACCTTTTTTTAGATTTATTACATTTTGTTTGGATATAATTATATCCAAATTGAATCTATCTTAAGGAAGGATAATTGAGTATAACTTTGGAAAATGAAACTGATTTTGATATAAATGAAAATCTGTTGGAAAAATTTAATTTAATAGCAAAAGATTTCACAAATAAAGATATAGAGGTTCTCCTAACCGACAATGAGAAAATAAGACAAATAAATAAAGAGTATAGAAATATAGATAAAGAAACCGATGTTATAAGCTTTCCATTTGAAGATATTCCCCACTCCCCTTTAGGCTCAATAGTTATTAGTATTCAAAAAGCAAAAGAGGAAGCCAAAAGGCTAAACCATTCCGTAGAAGATGAGATAACTTTGCTCTTTATTCATGCACTTTTGCACCTTTTGGGATTTGATCATGAAAAAGATAGAGGAGAGATGAGAGAAAAAGAAAAAGAGCTAATAGATAAATACAATCTTCCAAAAAGTTTGATAATCAGGAGTGAGTCTTAATGGATTATATAATCTTTATGCTTTCTATGGCTGCTTTAATATATGGAGCGCATTTAATTATCATAGAGGGAGAGAGAATAGCGCTTCATTACAATATCTCACAATTTGTAATAGGAGCCACACTAATAGCTTTAGGCACAAGTCTTCCTGAAATGGCAGCTTCCATAGCGGCAAGTTTTCATCACAAAAGCGATCTTGCCGTATCCAATATAATAGGAAGTGTAATACTTAATATCTCTTTGGTTTTAGGAGTTGTTTTTTTGCTTGCAAAAAAGATATCTCCAAACAGGGATCTCTTTAGCAAAGACAGCGCATGGTCTCTTTTTCCAATATTTATATTTATTTTAAGTATATATGATGGAAAAATAGATTTTTTTGAAGGTTTTTTACTCCTTTTAGTAATGGCAGCCTATCTTCTTTTCCTCTCTAAAGATGCAAAAGAGATAACTTCCGAAATTGATGAAAATTTATTAAAGGAGAAATTTAACTGGCCTAAATCTTTGCTTTTACTCGCTATAGGTTTTGCTTTTACCGTAAAAGGAGCGGATTTTGCTATAGAGAGCGCTTCTAATATAGCAAAAAGTTTAGGAGTCAGCGAGTGGGTTATAGGCCTGCTTCTTGTGGCATTTGGAACAAGCCTTCCAGAGCTTATTGTAAGCATTGTGGCCGCTTTGAAAAACAATGCCGATATGGCGATAGGAAACATAATAGGAAGCAATGTAGCCAATTTAAGCATAGTTTTGGGAATTGCCGCAATTGTAAATCCTTTACATATTGATGTTTATAAAAATCTGTTTGATATTTCCGCTGCGGTAATGGTCTCTATTATGCTAATTTTCATAACAGCAAACAAGCTTTATAATAAATCTGCCGGCATAGTTCTTTTAACGACAACTCTTTTAGTTTTATATCATGCTTTTTCAAAAGGACATCTGTAATTTATGAAGTATCTTTTAATTTGCAATAAAACAGATCCTTTCATAAGAGATCTTTTTCAAGCTCTAAATGAAAAAGGTTTTGAAAGCTCTATTTTTCAAATTAACGGTTTTAAATTAATCTCTCAAAAAAAGAGCAAAAATCTAAATCCAAAAACTTCTCTAAATTTTCTAAAAAATACTCCAAAATTAAAAGTTTTTTGGAAAATTTTTGCAATTAAAGAGATTTTACATAATTTGCAATTTGATCATGCAATATTCTTTTTCTATAACTGGACGCTAAAACTTCCAATATCATCTCTAAAAAAAGATAAAAAATTCTCCTTTTATCTGGACAATCCTATAAAAATAGATACAAATATTTTAAAAAAATCGCAAAAAATTATCCTAACTTCCAATTGTGATATAGAAAGCTTTAAAAAACTTTATAAAAAGGATTTTTCAAATAAAACAATCTCTATACCAAAAATAGTGAATTTTGATAGTTTAACAAAAATAAAAGAGAGTATAAAACAAAATAGAATTTATTGTGATATTCAAGATATTGATAATGTGGAAGATTTTGTAAAAAAAATAGAGAATTTAGAATATGAATTTATTTTTCCCCTCGTAGGCGAAAGTTTTGAAAGAAGAGAAAAAATAAAATCTATTTTAAAAAATTCTAAAATAAATTATAAATTATTTAATAATTTTCTCTCTTTAGAAGAAAATTTCCGTTTAATTTTAAGCTCAAAAAAAGTTATAGCCCTAAGCAATCCAAAATATTTAAATATCATTCAACTTTCACTTTTTGCAAATAAAATACCTTTAGTTTTTGAAAAATACTTATGTTTCTTCAGTAAAAATAAATTTCATTTTGATACAATTAACAATACAAATGATACAACTGAAAAATTATTTTTAAACAAAACAGAAAATACAACAAATAGAGTTAAAAGCATAGAAGAGTTTTCTAAAAAAGCAGTTATTGAAAAACTAACGGATGCATTGGAGAAAAAATGATTATAGATACTCACTGTCATCTAGACGATAAAAGTTTTAACAAAGATTTGGAAGATGTGATAAAAAGGGCAAACGAAAAAGGTGTAATAGGATTCGTAATCCCTGGAGCAAATCCTAAAGATTTAAAAAGGGCTAAAGAGATAGCGTATAAATTTAAAAATACATATTTTGCAATAGGAGTTCATCCTTATCACATAGAAGATTATGATAAAGATTATCTACTCAAATTTGCAAAAGATTCAAAATGTATAGCAGTCGGAGAATGTGGTCTTGATTATTATAGACTTCCAAAAGAAAAAGATGAAAAAGAGAAAATAAAAAATTTGCAAAAAGAGATTTTTATAAAACAGATAAATTTGGCAAAAGAGCTAAAAAAACCTTTAATTATCCATATAAGAGAAGCTACTCACGATAGTAAAGAGATATTAATAAATGAAGGAGCAAAAGAGGTGGGAGGAGTTTTACACTGCTTTAATGCAAGCGAGGAGTTATTAGAACTTAAAAATCATAACTTCTTTTTTGGGATAGGAGGAGTAATAACTTTTAAAAATGCTAAAAAGTTGGTAAATATTTTACCCAAAATTCCTCTTGATAAAATAGTTGTGGAAACAGATTCCCCGTATCTTACACCTCATCCCTTTAGAGGCAAAAGAAATGAGCCATCTTACACAACTTTTATAATAGAAAAGATAGCAGAAATTTTAAATAAAAGTTACGAGGAAATATCCGATATCTGTTTTAAAAACTCCTTAAAATTATTTAAAGAATTTAATAAAATAGAAGGATAGTTAAAAATGAGAAAGATAGTAATACTTTTAATGCTCTTTTATCAATTATGTTTCGGATTTTTTGGAATAGATGAGAATTTCGAAAAAGAGATAGAGATACTTCAAACTTTAGATATAGACCCCTCCTTTGCAAAAGAAGATGTATTCCTTTCTATGAAAAATGATCTTAGAAAAAATCAGATAATCTCTTTTATCAGAGTTTTGAAAAAAGGGTATCCCTTTATCACAACTCTTCAAAATATGATAAACAATGCCAATATTCCAAAGAGCTTTTTATATCTTGCAATGGTTGAATCCAATTTTTCACCTAATGCTAAATCAAGAGCAAAAGCTGCCGGACTTTGGCAACTAATGCCAATTACTGCAAAAAAAATGGGACTTAAAATAAACAGATACATAGACGAGAGATTCGATCCTATAAAATCTACAAAAGCTGCTATCAAATATTTAAACTCTCTTCATAAAAGATTCAAAAAATGGTATCTTGTAGCTATCGCTTATAATTGTGGAGAGGGGACGCTCGCTAAAGCTTTAAAAAAAGCTAAAACAGATGATTTAAAGGTGCTTTTAGATCCTAATAAAAAATATATTCCAAAAGAGAGCAGAAATTATATTAAAAAGATTCTCCTAATGAGCCATATAGCAAACAATATAGATTTGATTATAAAAGAGGAAGCAACTTTTCTTCTAAACAGAGGCAACAACAGCTTTTTACAAAGTATCGAGATAAGGAAGGGAGCAAATCTAAAAAAAATAGCAAGAGAATATTTAATTCCTTATAGCGAATTAAAATATTACAACGCACATATAAAAAGAGGATATATTCCAAAAGGAATAGCTTGCAATATATATATTCCTGTGCAATCTTTGGATTATATAGCTAAATATGCAAAAAAAAGTTTTAGAAGATATAAAAAACCGATTAAATATAAAATTAAAAAGGGTGATACTCTAATAAAAATAGCAAGAAAGTTTAAAACCAAAGTCAAACTTATAAAACTTGCCAATAACTTAAAAACTCCATTTATTAAAACGGGGAAATCAATTGTCATACCAAGGTAAGATTTTACTGATATTTTCTATTTTTTTATTTTTTGGATGTTCAAGATATGGAGGATATTATCATCCTTCATATCATAAAGGGATAAATAGATCAAAAGCTATGTATAAAGCTACAATGCGTCCTTATGAAGTTTCGGGAATAAGATATTATCCTAATAAAGTCAGAATAGGAACTACATACAAGGGAATAGCAAGCTGGTATGGAGATAACTTTCATGGAAATACTACTTCAAACGGAGAAATGTTTAATATGTTCTCTTATACTGCAGCACATAAAACTCTCCCTATGAATACAATGGTAAAAGTTACAAATCTTTTAAACAATAAAAGCGTTATAGTCAGAATAAACGACAGAGGCCCCTTTGTGCCAAATAGAATTATAGACCTCTCCTACGCCGCGGCCAAAAAGATAGGAATGATAGCGACAGGAACGGCTCCGGTTAAAATTACAGTAGTAGGATTTGATGGGAAAATATATAAACAAGATTTTCATACAAAACCTCCTTACAAAACGCAAACCATAAACTATAAAACTACAAAATATAAGATAGCAAAAATATCCTACTCACAAGATTTAGCGGTTCAAATAGGAGCTTTTACCGATTTAAAAAGCGCTCACTCCTATAGAAAAAGATATGACCACTATATGAATAAGTATAGAACTTTAGTAGTTAGAACTTACAAAAACGGAAAAGAGCTTTATAAAGTCCTTTTAAAAGGATTTACAAATGAAGAGGAAGCAAGAGAATTTATAAAATCCCATAAAATACCGAATGCTTTTTTAGTAAAAAACTAAAGGAAATTTATGACATCAATAAAAAGAGAGACCAAAGAGACAAAAATAGAGCTTAGCTTGGAAATTTACGGCAAGGGAGAGAGTCAAATAGAGACAAATATAGGCTTTTTTGACCATATGCTGCAATCTTTGGCAAAACATGCCCTTTTTGATCTAAAAATCAAATGCGAGGGAGATATCTATGTAGATTTTCACCATAGCGTGGAAGATGTCGGAATCGTTTTGGGAGAGGCTTTAAAAAAAGAGATATATCCCGTAAAAAATATAGAAAGATTCTCAAACTCCATTGTAGTAATGGACGAAGCAGCTATAGAGTGCGCAATAGATATATCAAACAGAGCTTTTTTGGTTTACGATTTGCCTCTTGATGGAAAAATAGGAGAGTTTGATGCTGAATTAATAGAGGAGTTTTTTAGAGCGCTAATTTTTAACGCATCCCTAACAACTCATATCATTTTCAAAAGAGGGAAAAATAGACACCATATAGCCGAGGCGGCATTTAAAGCTTTTGCAATCTCCCTAAGAAGAGCTCTTTATAAAAATGAAAGAGTAAAAACTCCAAGCACCAAAGGAGTTATATGATAAAACTTATCGTATTGGACGTTGACGGATGTTTGACAAATGGTTCGATTCATTATACGGTAAACGGAGATGAAATTAAATCTTTTAATGTAAAAGATGGTTTAGCGATAGCTTCTTGGATTAGAATGGGAAAGAAAGCGGCTATAATAACCGGAAGAGTATCCTCAATCGTAACAAGAAGAGCAAAAGAGCTAAATATTACCCATCTATATCAAAACGTAAAGAATAAAAAAGAAAAACTCTTAGAAATAGCAAAAATAGAAAACATATCTTTAGATGAAATCGCAGTAATAGGAGACGATTTAAACGATTACGGCATGCTAAAGGAAGCAGGATTATCCTTTACTCCCTCTGATGGTTCAAATTACATAAAAAATATAGTAAATGTAGTGCTCAATAAAAAGGGTGGAGAGGGAGCAGTTAGAGAGATGATAGAGTATATTTTAAAAAAAGAAAATTTGGAAGAGGAGTTTTTAAAACTTTGGGTTTAAAAATATTTATTGGATTTATACTCTTTTATCTTAGTTCAATTACCTATTTGACTCTTTTTGAAAAAAAGTTTGTAAAAAAAGATCTATTTAATAAAAACGAAATTCCATTGATAGAGTTTAAAGATATAAAAAACTTTCATATCGATAAAAAGGGAGTCGATACAATAATAAAAGCTAAAGAGGCTCTTAGATTTCAAGATCACGATGAAATCAGAGATGTAAATATCTTAACTTTTCAGAGAGGAAAAAAAGAGAGCCTAAAAGCAAAACAGGCAAACTATAAAAATGATATCATCTATTTATACGGAAATATACAATACGAAAATGAAGAAGGATTAAAACTTTTTAGCAATAAAATGGTATACAAATTAAAAGAGAAAATTTTATCCTCACAAACTCCATTTACACTAATTTCTAAAAAAGCAAAAATAGAGGGCGACTCCTTTGTTTATAACAGACAAAAAGGTATAATAAAAGCTCTTAAAATCAAAGCTATTATAAAAGAGACGAAAAAGTTATGAGAAAAATTATTTTTATTCTTTTTTTATTTGTGGTATTTTTATTGGCAGAAGATGTAAAAATAACGGCTGATAAATTTCAAGCAGACGAGATAAATAAAATCTCAACATTTGAAGGAAATGTAAAAATAGAAAAAGGCAAAGATATTATCACAACAGAAAATCTTACAATCCTTTTTGGAGCTGATAATAAACCGGTAAAATATATAGCAAAAGGAAACCCTAAATTCAAATTCAGTATAAACGATAAAAGATACGAAGGAAAAGCAAAAGAGATTATATATCTTCCTCAAAATGGAAAATATATTTTAATAGGAGATGTTTTTGTAAATGAGAAAACTCAAGATAGAAAAATATATGGAGATAGACTCGAAATAGATAAAGAAAATGGAAAAATAAAAATATTTGGTAAAAAGAATAAACCGGTTAAATTCATATTTAGAGTAAATGAGAAATGATAAAAATAGTTAAAGCAGAATTCATAACTTCTGCAACATCCATAAAAGATGCAATAAGCGAAGGGGTAAGCGAAGCAGTCTTTTTGGGAAGAAGCAATGTGGGAAAGAGCAGTTTTATAAACTCTTTGACAAATAGAAAAAACCTTGCAAAAAGCTCATCCACTCCCGGAAAAACTAAACTTATAAACTTTTTTGATATACTCTTTTTAAATGATGAAAATGGCGAAAAATATACCGCAAGATTTGTTGATTTACCGGGTTTTGGATATGCTAAAGCTTCAAAAGAGCAAAAAAGCGTATGGGAGAAAAATCTAACCTTTTTTATTAAAAACAGAAAATCAATACGGCTTTTTATCTTTTTAAGAGACGCAAGACATTTTGAGATGAAAAACGATTTAGAAGTTGAAAAATTTTTAGAAGAGATTAAAAGAGAGGATCAAAAAATTATCCAAATTTTTACAAAATCAGATAAATTAAAACAAAAGGATATAAGCGCTTTGAAAAAAAGATATCCAAACGCTCTTTTGGTATCGAATCTGAAACAAAAAAATATAGATAAAGCAAGAGAAGAGATATTTAAAGGATTGTTTTTTAAATGATAAAATATTTAAAACCTACATTAGAAGATATCCCAAAAATGCAAAAACTAATAGAGCCTGAAGTAAAAGAGGGAATTATTCTTCCAAGAAGCGATGATGAAGTTGCTACAAATATACGATCCTATTTCACAGCAAAAGATGATGATAAATTAATAGGTTTTACGGCTCTTCATATTCACAGCCAAAATCTTGCCGAAATAAGAAGTCTTATAGTCGATAGAGCTTACAGAGGCAAAGGAATAGGAAAAGAGCTAATCAAACAGGCCATTTTAGAAGCAAAAATCTTAAAAGTTAAAAAGATTTTTACTCTAACTTATGAAAAGGGCTTTTTTGAGAAGATGGGATTTAGCGAAATAGCAAAAGAGCTCCTGCCGGAGCATAAAATATGGGCGGACTGTATTAAATGCAAACACTTTCCAATCTGCAACGAAATAGCTCTTATAAAAGAGCTTTAACCAAAATTTTAACAGCTATAGGACTTTTATATTATGAGTCAATAACTTCCATATATCCGTATCTGCCCTCTCTTTTTGGATTATTTTTTATTTATCTATTATTTTATTTAAATAGTAAATTAAGGTTTTATGAGATTTTATATTCATTTTTTTATATAATTGTATATGAGCTCGATAAAGGATTTTATCTATTTTCTTTTATCATTTTTTTTATAATTTATTATAATTTTATAAAAGAGGAGATAAAAAAATATATATTTTGTAAACTATGTCTTGCATTTGTTTATGTGTTTAGCGGATATATCGGCTATTATGGGATAAATTATGCAATATCTTTTATTTTAAATGAAAATATGCCGTCTTTGATAGGCTTTAACAATACTTTATATTTTTTAAATATTGCTATAGATACTGTTTTAGTCTTTTTCGTTTTTAAAAATCGCCTATGAAATTTAGAATAGTTTTACTAATATATTTTTTTGTTACTATTTGGATAATTCTCATTGTAAAGATATACTACCTTACTATAAAATCAAACTCCTATTACGAGGCTATAGCCCAAAAAAATATTCAAAAAATAGAGTATATTTTACCAATTAGGGGAGTTATAAAAGACAGAAACGACACTCTAATAGCCGCTAATAAAATAGGTTTTAGTATTTCTATAATTCCTGGTCTTAGTATAAAATCTAAAATAAAAATTTTAAAAGATAGTATAGATTTTATCACAAAATATTATCCCAAATTTGATAAAGAAAAACTGCTTAAAATTTATAAAAGAGAGGATTCTTTCTATAATCATGATCCAATAACTGTAATAAATTTCATTCCATACAAAGATATGCTTCCAAATTTTACAGCTTTTTATTTGAATAAAAATATCGTAATTTCTCCCGTAACAAAAAGATTCTATCCTTTCAAAGAGCTTGCATGCCACTTAATAGGATATGTAGCAAAAGCAAATAAAAAAGAGAGCAAAACAGATGAAGTTGCTAAAAGAACAAAATATATAGGGAAAACCGGACTTGAGAAGTATTATAACCGAGAACTTGAAGGAACTTTGGGATATAAAAATCTTAAAATAAATGCTTATAACGAAGCTTTGGAAGAGATAGAAAAGGTTTTGCCAACCTCAAACGACATTAAACTGTCTTTAGATATAAGGCTTGAAAAATTTTTAAGAGACAATTTTTCAAATATAAATGGCGTTATTATAGTAATGAACGCAAAAAATGGGGAAATTTTAGCTGCTTCAAGCTTTCCTCAATACGATATAAATATATTTGTAAACGGTATATCTCAAAAAGAGTGGGATAAACTAAGATTTGATCCAAACCACTCTCTTGTAAATAAAATAATAAGAGGCCTCTACCCTCCAGGTTCAACCATCAAAATGGCTTCGGCAATAGCATTTTTAGACTCTCATTTAATATCTCCACAAGAGAGCGTATTTTGCACGGGAGAGGTGGAAGTTGGAAACAGAAAATTTAGATGCTGGAATATTTACGGACATGGAAATGTAGATCTTGAAAGAGCCATAAGAGAGAGCTGTGACGTTTATTTTTATGAAGAGAGTTTAAAGGTTGGAATAAACTCAATAGCTCCCGTATTTAAAAGATTTGGTTTTGGCAAAAAAACTCTTATAGATCTTCCAAATGAGTTTATAGGAACAGTTCCAAATAGAGAGTGGAAAAAGAGAAGATATAACAAACCCTGGTATAAAGGAGATACTCTAAATACGGTTATAGGACAAGGAAATTTGCTCGTTACTCCTATTCAAATAGCAAGATATACAGCTTTGCTTGCAACTGGCAAACTTCCAACCCCTCATTTTGCCATAAAAGTGGGAGATAAAGAGACAGGATTTCCTGTTAGGGATATTTTAACCGACTATGAAAAAAGTATTCTCCCATTAATTAGAAAAGCAATGTATGAAGTTTGCAACAACCCAAGAGGAACGGCTTCAAAGCATATAACTACAAAAGTTACAATAGCCGGAAAAACTGGAACCGCACAAGTTAGCGGACTATCTCAAAAAGAAAAGAACAGAATCAAAGAAGAAGATTTGGAGTATTTTAAAAGATCTCACGCTTGGCTTACAACTTTTGGCCCCTTTGAAAATCCAAAATATGTAGTTACTGTATTGGTAGAGCACGGAGGGCATGGAGGAAGCGCTGCTGGAGAAATTGTAAGCAAAATATACGATAAACTCGTGGATTTGGGATATATAAAATTAAAAAATGATAAAAAAGCTACAAAAGGCGCAAAAAAAAATCCAAAAAAGAGATAAAATATAAACAAATTTTATAAAGGATAGATATGAGCGATTTAAAAGAACAGATGCTTTTAAATACCCTTGTTTTTGAAACTCTCGGAAAAGCGGAAAAAGAGAGGGAGTTTAGTGTAAAATCTCTAAAAAAATGGGGATTTGATATTATTTTTGGAAAAAGAAACGAAGAAGAGACATATTTTACCTACAAAAGCGACATAAAAAAAGCTGGAGACAAATATAAAGAGGATGAAAACAGCTATGAAGTTATAGAGATTTTAAAAGAGCTTCCAAAAAACAAAAAAGTTTACGCCCATATAGAGATGATGGAAGGAGTAGCCTATCTTTGCGTAGATTTAAGGGAAGAGGATAAAAATATAGAGATTTTAAAACTACCAGCCGGAGAAATTCTGGTGGCATTTTTGAAAAAACATAGATTTAATCATTTGCTAAACAGTTTAAAAAACTTAGCAACCGCTGCAAGTTTGGCAAAACACAATCAAGAAGAGGGAAAACCCTTAAGCTTTAACGAACTTCCGCCAATTCCAAGAAGATTTTTAAGAGAAGCAAAAAAAATAGAAAAAGAGATGGGATTTGGAAGAGTAGCTCTATCCTATTTCGGAGAGAATAAAGACGGCAAAGCAAGATATAGACTTGAATGGATGGTTCCCACAATCGCCCTTTTTGACGAACATATATCAAATAAAATAGACAAAGCTCTAATAGAGTTTAAATGATAAAGGGTAACTGTAAATTACATAAGCAAGCTTGTGTAATTTACATACCTTTATGTTTACTTTAAGTGGTTTATCATTTAGTTTGTTATACTTTCACATTTTTAATACATTGATTTAATTTTTTATCAAATGTAGCAATCTTATCTCTTTTCGAATAAGCACACAATAAACAATCAACAAAATCTAAATTTTTGGTTTTAAATATTTCAAATGCTTTATTAATGATATTTTTATCAGATACTAAAATATTTTCAAAATCTAATAATTCTAACAATTGATTTGCTATATCAACTTTTGGAATCTGGTAAACTCCTAATAAAACATAAACAACTTCTGCTAATATTTCATTTGAGATAAATACATTTTTTGTAGTTAAAATTTCTTCAGCAATATCTGCCATTTCAATATTATCATTAATTAAATATCTAACTATATAATTTGTATCTATTCTAATCATTTCGATTTATTCTATTTATAATATAATTTTGCCATGCTTTACCTTCTAAAGATACCTTTGAAGTATCAGCATATTTGCTAAATACACCTCTTAATGATTTTTTATTTTTCATTATATTATTATTTTTTTCAATAATAGTCTCTTCTATAGGAAAAATAATAAGTTCTACTTTCTTATTAATATAATCTTCCGGTATATTTAATATTATTTGATTTTGTTGTGGTTTTATGATTTTTCTTATCATTTGATATTTCCTATTTGAATAATATTTTTAACAGAGTATTACATTTTATCCAAAAATTTAATATACCTCTTTTCTGTGAGCTATTCTAATAATAGAAATTACCAAATAATTATTTTCTTTTAAATATATTATCCTATAATTTCCAGCTCTTTTACGAAATTTTCCCTTATGTTTACCTTTAAGTGGTTTGTCATTTGAAAAATTGCCATTTTGTAAATCTAAAATTTTAGAAGCAACTAATTTTTGAGCTTTTGAATCTAACTTTAAAAATTCTTTTTCTGCTTCTTGTTCAAAAGCTACTTTATACATCAATTCCTGCTTTTTTAAAAACTTCTTCAAGTGGTATCAATGTCGATTTACCAGATTTTAAATTATCTATTCGCTTATCTGCAACCATTTCATCTAATTTATCAAAATATAATTCAATTGCTTTTTCAATCAAACTAGTTCTAGTCATATCCAATTCTTTTGCATATTCATCAAGAGTTTGCAAAATATTCTTTTCTAATCGAATATTTATAGCTTGTTTCATAACAATACTCCTCTTTTTAATTATTCTGTATATACAATTGTAGTGCAGATTAATTCTTTTGTCAAGAGTTTATAAGAGCACAATTGAGTAAATCTTTGTCTTCCTCTACCGCAGAGATCAGTGATTGATCTCTCCTCCGACTTTAGCAAAAAGGAGCAAAGAGGCGATACTCAAAACTCTATCGGCAATCTTTTCGCTTTTTCTAAGTGTAGTTAAAAGCTTATGATATACTTTGAAAGTCTCTATATTCTCTTTTGCC
>JALVCR010000082.1 GCA_027009865.1 Campylobacterales bacterium | reverse complement strand
AAAAGATTTGCTTTTAAAAGGTGTAACCTCTCTAAACGAAGTTATTAGAATAGGATTAAAAGATTAATGGTTTTTAGATATAAAGGCATAGATAAAAAAAGCGCTAAAAAAGTAAAGGGATATATTGACGCTAAAGATTTAAATGAGGCTAAAAGAAAGCTTCAAATAAAAGGTATTTTATATGAATCCATAAAAGAGAGCAAAGCGGATAGATTCTCTTTCTCTTTTGTTAGAAAAAGAGCTATAAAAGCGGATAAACTCGCTTCAATTTCAAGAAATCTCGCCATATATTTAAAGTCAGGAATTCCTATAGCAAACGTAGTTAGACTCGCTAAATCCCAATATGAAGATGAGAGCGTAATTTACGATTTTTTCAGCTCCATTGAAACAAGTCTGGATGAGGGTAAAAGCTTTTATAAAGCTTTGGAGACTCAAAAAATTATCTCTTTGCCAAGTTTTTATAAACAATCTATTAAAGTTGCCGAAGAGAGTGGAACTTTGGAAGCTGTTTTAATGGAGCTTGCAAAATATCTAAGAGATCAGGATAAGATACAGGGAAAAGTAAAGCAAGCTTTAGTATATCCGACTTTCATAATAATAATCTCTCTTTTTATGGTTGGATTTATGCTAACTGTGGTAGTTCCGAAAATTACCGGAATGTTTGCGCAGCTTCATCAAGAGCTGCCAAAAAGCACCCAGTTTGTAATAGCGGTGGGAGATTTTTTTAAAAACTATTGGCTTTTGGTGTCTGTTTTGATTTTAATTGCAGCCGTAATTTTTAGTTATTTGTATAAAAATAATTCCAAATTTAAATATTCTGTAGATTTGCTTCTTTTAAAAACTCCTTTTATAGGTAAAATTTCCCAAACTTCCGAGCTTGCAAGATTTGCTTATATGGTTTCTGTTTTGGTAAAATCGGGAGTTCCTTTTGTGCAGGCTGTGAAACTATCAAGCAATATAATCGGAAATGATGTTTTAAAATCACAGTTTAAAAAAGCTGCCGACGATGTGGTGGAGGGTAAAAATCTCTCTTTTGCTTTGGTAAAACATAAAGCTTTTGTTGATAAGTCTTTTATCCAAGCGATAGCTTTAGGAGAGGAGACAAGCGAAGTATCAGCCGTTTTGGATAATTTAGCCGAGCTCTATTTTGAAGAAAACAGTGATAGAATATCGATATTTTTGTCTTTATTGGAGCCTGCTTTAATGCTTACTGTCGGCTCTATAATAGGTTTTATAGTAACCGCTATGCTTCTTCCGATTTTTTCTATGAATTTTGCTAAATTTTAGGTTTATTTTAAATTTCTTTTCGTAATATTCTTTTTATTATTTTTAAAAAAATGGCGAAAAAAATCTCTAAAGAATTGACTTTTTTCGCCAAAGAGCTTATAATTGCAAAGAGAATAAAATCTTCCTGTTAGGAATAGTATGAACTATATCTATCTTAGATCAAAAAGCGACAGATACTCTCTTGCTGTTCAGGAAAAGAGTATAAAAAATTACATGAATATAAACGGCTATGAGATAGGAGCTATAGAGATAGAAGTCTCTCCATTCAATAAACCTTTGGATGAGAGGATTGAGTTTAAAACTTTTATCCATATGCTAAAAAAGGGCGATAGAGTTTTTGTTTATGATTTGAGAGCTTTAAGCCATAGAGTGGGAGAATTGATTCAAATATTTAATTGTGTTTTTAATCATGATATAGAGCTTGTAGTTACCAAATATGGAGTTAATATCAATAAAAATACTCCCTCTTATATCTCTATCTCTCTTTTAAATCAGCAAAGAGAGGAGAATAAAAATCAAGAGATTCATACGGGAAGACCCAAAGGGAGTATATCCAAATCAAAATATGATATATATAGAGAGAAAATTATCAGAATGATAAAGGAGGGGAAAAATGTGAGTGAAATTGCAAAGGAGTTGGGCGTAAATCGAAGTTCTATAAGGGATTATATAAATTCAAGAGAGCTTAAAAAGATTGCCTTGGGAGATATAAAAATAGAGATTTTAGATATACCTAAAAGTGAATGTAAAATAAATCAAAAAGGATAATGAATGGCTACAGCAAGTGTTAAGAAGGAATCTAAAGCCAATAAGGCTAAAGAGTATCTGAAAAACTGGATACCCTATAGATATAAAAGATATGTGGTGTTTGCTATCGTTACGATAGTTTCACTGGTGCTTCCGTGGATTAAGATAAACGGCAACCACTTTTTTTTGCTAAACTTTGATCATAAACAGCTTCATCTCTTTTTCGTTCGTTTTGATATGCAAGAGTTGTATTTGATGCCGTTTTTGCTTTGGATACTCTTTTTTGGTATCTTTTTTATAACCACTCTTGGAGGACGGGTATGGTGCGGCTGGAGCTGTCCTCAAACAATATTTAGGGTAATTTACAGAGATTTGATAGAGACAAAGCTTTTACATTTAAGAAAGCGAATCTCAAACAAACAGATAGAACCTGATATGAGCAAGCCTCAAAATAAGGTTAAAAAGCTAATAGCCATATTGATATGGTCTATTTTAGCTTTCATAGCTGCTGCAGATTTTATATGGTATTTTGTGCCGCCGGAGGATTTTTTCAAATATATTCAAAATCCTGGAGAGCATGCTGTATTAATGGGGTTTTGGATAGGTGTGGCTTTGTTTTTAATAGCAGATGTTGTTTTTATAAAAGAGAATTTCTGTATCTACATCTGCCCTTACGCAAGAGTTCAGTCTGTTTTGTATGATGAGGATACTTTCCAAACCGTTTACGATTATAAAAGAGGCGGAATTATCTATAAAGAGGATCCCCAAAAACATGTAATCGAGAAAGTTGTTCATAATAAAAAGGAGCTTTTAGAAGTAAATCCCGATCATCCAGAATGTACTCTTTGCGAATCATGCGTTAAAGTGTGTCCTACTCATATAGATATTAGAAAGGGTATGCAGCTTGAGTGTATAAACTGTCTTGAGTGCGCGGATGCGTGTACCAAAGTTATGGGAGCTTTGGGGAAACCATCTCTTGTTAGATGGACAAGCTATTATGCTCTTGAGACGGGTAAAAAAACGAGAGTTTTTAGATTTAGAATTATAGCTTATATCGTGATGCTAACCATTGCTTTGGTAGCTTTGTTTTATATGGGAAGCAAAAAGGAGCATATGCTCTTAAATATCAATAGAACAAGCCAGCTTTATAAAATAGAGCCAAACGGAATAGTGAAAAATTCCTATATTTTCTTATTTCAAAATACTCAAAATAAAAAGCATAAATACTATTTTGAGGTTGTTAATAATAAAGATATAAAAATAGAAAGACCAAAACATCCATTTAGCGTAATTCCCGGCAAAAAGGTTAAGAAGGTTGTGGTTTTATACACAGATAAAGTTCTTGTTAAAAATACTCAAAAAGATACGCCTATTCCAATTAAAATAAAGGCTTACGCAATAGATGATCCTAAAAAGATAGTCGTTTTTAGAGATACGATTTTTGTTTATCCAAGATGGGATATATATCAAAAACATATAAAAAAATAGACCGGAGAGACAAAATGAAAAAAGTGTTGGTTTTAGGAGGCGGTTTTGCCGGAGTGGAGGCCGCCATATTTTTAAGAAAAGAGGGGTTTAGAGTTGATTTGATAACTCCGCGCCCCTATATGTATATATATCCGACTTCCATCTGGGTTCCGGTATATGAGGCCGATTTTGCCGATGTGTGCATTCCTATGGATGAGCTTTCCAAAGTTCATGGATTTAATTGGGTAAATGACGAAATTGTTAAAATAGAGGCTAAAAATAAAAAAGCTATCGGGAAAGCGGGGGAGTATGAGGGCGATTATATGGTAATTGCTATGGGAGCCGGAAAGGTTTTTGTTGAAGGGAGCGAAAACTATCTTTCAATCTGCGGGGAGCCTAAAGATGCCATAAAGATGAGAGATAAAATAGATGAGCTTGTAACCGTTAAGAGAGGGGGTAAAATAGCTATGGGGTTTGGCGGAAATCCCAAAGACTCCTCTGCTGTT
>JALVCR010000081.1 GCA_027009865.1 Campylobacterales bacterium | reverse complement strand
AAATTATAACAAATTTAAATCAATATTTAACTTTTGCGAGATAAAGGCCGTTTGGAGGGGCTAAGGATGTGGAGAGGATCTCTTTTTTTGAAAGCTGTTTTAAAAGATCGTCTCTATTTAGCTTTTTTTGAGAAATTTTCAATAAAAAATCAACCATCATTCTAACCTGGCTTCTTAAAAATCCGTTTGCCTCAAAATAGAAAATTCCAAAATTCTTATATTCGTAGAAAAAGGCTTTATAAATCTCTCTTACAAAATTTTTTGTATCGCTCCCACTTTTTTTAAAATATTCAAAATCATGCCTTCCTTCAAATAAAGGGGCAGCATCTTTTAAAAGTTTTGCATCATAATTTACAAAAGTTACATAAGAAGTTAAAAATACACACGGCTCTTTTTTAGAGATAATATATCTGTAAACTCTGCTTTTTGCGTCGTATCTTGGATGAAAACCATCTTTTACCCTTTCAATCTTTTTTACATAGATATGAGGCAAAAGTTTTCGGTTTAAAAAGGTTTTAAGTTTATCAAAATCGCTCCAAAAAGAGGGAATATCAAGAGATATTACCTGATTTAAAGCGTGAACCTTTGCGTCAGTCCTTCCGCTTGCTTCTATTTTGGAATTGATATTCAAAGATAAAAAAGCGCTATAAAGCTTGCCGGCTACGGTTTTTGCGGTTCTTTTTTGTATCTGAAAGCCTTCAAAAAAACTTCCGTCATAACTTATTGTTATTTTAACTCTCAATCCTAAAATCTCCTAAGCACTCTGTATCCAAACATCGATTTTGAAATAAGATAGAAAATAAGAGGCACTATAAATATCCCTATAAACGGAAAACTTTTTGCAAATATTACGCTTATTACATAATATGCTATTATCAAAGCAAAAAGATATGGATAGATTCTAACTCTATCATGCCTTATATGAACAGTGGCTATCGCCAAAGCAAACAGATAGCTAACCATCGGAAAAGCGGAAATTAAAATTAAAAAACTAAAATCTTTGGCTCTTTTTTTGTCGCTTGCAGCCCTAAGCCAATACTCAAAAACATTCTCATCCCTTAAATTTCCAGCACTTAGGAAATTATTGATATTCATCTTCAAAAAATCTATCTGTCTTATCGAATCTTTTTGAATATAAAAAACCTTCCCGCTGTCTAAAGAAAGATTTAAAAGCCCCTCTTTTTTATTCAATTTGGCATGATTTGCCAAAATGAAAGTATCTTTGCTCTTTTTCTGGTTATATAAAATTATATCTTTATACCCCTTGTTATCTGCCCTGTTTATAAAAACTATCCAATCTGAAAATTTCTGTCCAAACTCTGTTGGTTTAATATTTATTTTAGCCTCTACCCTCTTTATTTGCAAAAAATTTTTATAAAGCTGCTTTGAGATAGGAAGGATAAAAATAGAATTTATCAAAAGAAAAAGAGTCGTAAAAAAAGCTAAAAAAAAATAGACTTTAGCCATCTTTTTAGGCGAATATCCAAAAGAGAACAAAACAATATTTTCACTCTCTTTTGACATATTAAAAGCAGTTATTGCCATTGAGACAAAAAAACTAACCGGAAGAGTATAGATTATAATTTTTGGGAGAAGATAGATAAACATCTCTCCAAGCTCTGCAAAACTCAAACTTAAATAAGATGTAAATCTTGCAATCATTATAAAAAACATTATAGAGGCTATAAAAAAGAGCGTAAAGAAAAGGGGAATGAAAACTTTAAAAAAGTTGTTTATGAAAAATTTAGGAATCCTACCCATATATATTTTCCAAAAGAGTTAAAAAGAAATCTCTAAAAACAAAAACCAAAAACAAAGCGCCGGCCAAAAAAGGAATATAGGGCATCTCATACCCTTTTTTAGCCACCAAAGCAAACCCCACTAAAGCCAAAACAGCCGATAAAAAGATAGTTAAAAGCCCTAAATTCACGCCAACCATCGCCCCTATCGTAGCGGCTATCATTATATCGGCCTCCCCCATAGCCTCTTTTTTTAAAATAAAAGAGAGATAGAATCTAAGAAGGGTAAAAGCTCCCGCAAACAAAAGGGCGTTTTGAAAATTCTCTATGAAATTTGAAGAGGAAAAAATTGAAAGAGTCAAAGCCGAAAGATTTAAGCTGTCTGGAACCTCTTTATATTTAAAATCTATGGCCGACAATGCCAGTAAAAGAGCAAAAATCAAAGAGACTATCAAAGCCTGATACAAATTTTCGCTTTTTAAATAGGATATGGCAAATAAAAATGCGCTTAAAGACTCTATCAAAGGATACTGCCAAGATATCTTCTCATTGCAAAAATAGCATCTTCCTTTTAAAAGAATCCAGGAAAGAAGAGGAATATTGTGCCACCATTTAAGCTTTTCTTTGCACCTTACGCAATGGGAAGAGGGAAAAACAACACTCTCTCCCTTTGGAATTCTAATTATCAAAACATTTAAAAAAGAGCCTATAAGAAGCCCCAAAATTATAAAAAGCCCTAAATAAAGAGGATTATTCATTTTTTACACCGCCAAATCTTCTCTCTATTTTATTAAATTTTTCTATCATCTGCTTTAATTCATCCACAGTGAAATCGGGCCAAAGAGTCTTTGTAAAAAAAAGCTCGCTGTAAGCGCTTTGCCAAAGCAAAAAGTTAGAAAGTCTCTGCTCCCCTCCTGTTCTAATCAACATATCCACATCGGGCATTCCAGCGGTATCCAAAAAATCGTTCATATTCTCTTGGGTAAGATCCACTCCGCTTTTTTTGGCTTTATGAAAAGCTCTTATTATCTCATCTCTTGAGCCGTAATTTATGGCAAGAACCTGCGTTAAACCTTTAAAATGGGAAGTTTTCTCTTTGGTATAGAAAATCCTATCTTGCAAATTCTTGGGAAGCTTTGATATGTCGCCAATAGTTTGAAATCTAACTTCATTTTCCAAAAACAATTTAAGCTCATTTTTTAAATATATATCCATTAGCTTCATTAAAAAATCTATCTCATATTTTGGGCGTTTCCAATTTTCAGTGCTAAAAGCGTATAGAGTCAAAAACTTAACTCCATAATTTGAAGCAAATATCGTTATCTCCCTAACTCTTTTAGCTCCCTCTTCATGTCCTTTGATTCTTTTGGAAAATCCTCTTTTTTTAGCCCATCTGCCGTTTCCGTCCATAATAATTGCTATATGCTTAAGTTCATTCATCTAATTTTAACCTTTTATATCTAAAAGCCTGTTTTCCAAATTAAAAAGAGCCTCTATATTTTTGGATACGAAAATTTCGCTTTGCATATCCAGGTTTTTCATCTCCTTTTTTAAAAAATCGGCGCTTTTTTCAAAATATGTATAAAGCCGCAGCCTTCTATAATTCTCTCCTACCTCTATCACTCCCCTAACAGGTCCCAAATTTTCAAAAGAGGCATAAAAGAATGTGGTAAACTCTTTTTTAACTTTATCCTTTTTTTGCTTATTTTTAAATTGAAAAAAATATCTTCTATCCTCAATTTTCAGCGGAATAAAAAATACTCCATTTTCAAAAGCCAAAAGCATATTTCCAAGTTGAGCAAAATCCTCCCTGTTAGAGGAGATACTCATTTTATTAAGTATGTTCTCTTTAAATTTCAAAGAAGCTTTAGAATCTGAAAAAATCTCCTCTAAATCTTTCAAATCAAAAAAAAGATTCTCAGAAAAGATCTCCTTTTTCTTTTCAAAAGATGGCTTTTGCAAAAGATTTGATATTTGGACTACTCCTTTTGAGGTTTTAAACTCTCCCCAATAAATCTCTCCCTCTTTTAAAGGAATCAAACTTTTTGTCTCAACCTCTCTTTTCCCCATTTGAAGAATAAATCTGTTTAAATCAACCTCTTTTAAAACCTTCAAAGAAATAGGAAGAGTGGCGTTAAAATTTGTTCCAAGATTAGAAAAGATAGACTCAAAGCGGGCTATTTCGCTAATTGCCGTTATCATCTAATCTTTTTGCTTCCTCTAAAATTTCAAAAGATATTAAAAGCTTCTCTTTTAATGAAAGTTTTTTTACTCCACCCTTTGTTATAA
>JALVCR010000080.1 GCA_027009865.1 Campylobacterales bacterium | reverse complement strand
CCACTTTCTCCAAAAGCTCAATCTTCATCGATAAGCCTTTTTGAAAGCCTCTCGTTTTTTAGGCTCTTTGCTATTCCCGTAAAGGTAAGATATGCTCTTTTGCTAACTCCCAAAGGAGCGTGTTCAGGAATAGACATATTGGTTTTTGTCTCAAAAACCTCTCTTTTTAAAAAAGCAGGTTCTGTGCAGCCAATACAGGGCATTCCGGCTCTTGTTTTTGAGTTTACAGAATTCCACAAAATCTTATTGCAGCTGCTATGGGTATAGGGGCCTTGGCATCCTTGCTTATAATAAAGACACCCCTCTTTTAAACCAAAATTCTCGCTATCTACCTTCCATTCAAAATATTCGTTTCTAACACACCCATCATGGGAGAGATAGGCGTAAATCTCTTTTGGACGCAGATATGAATCAAGAAGAATTTTTTTGGAATCCTTTATCATAAAGAGAGTGTAAAAAAGCCAAGAGGGATGAATCGGACAGCCGGGAAGATTGATGCTTTTTTTACAAAGCATCTCATAAAGATAGCTTTTCTCTTCTTTGTTAAATAAAACCCCGCTTATCGTGTTGTCGGCTTCTTTAAAAATACCTCCAAAACTCGCACAATTTCCAACACAAATAATAAAAGAAGCCCTCTTTGAGAGAGTTAAAAAAAGCTCTTTTATATCTATATCGCCCCTTTTGAAATTATCCCTAAGAGCCCCTTCGATTATCAAAATATCAAAATCCTCTACAAATTTCAATTTAGAAAGACTATATTTCCCCTCCAAAAGAGGATGGTATAAAAATTCAAAATTTTCAAAAATTACAAAAAGATTTTCATCGTTTAAAAAAGAGTGGGAATTTCCATTGCAAGATATGGAAGATATCCATACTATTTTCATCTTTGCATCACACTTTTTCAATCCAAAACCTTCCAGCTCAATGGTAAGATTATATCACAAAAAAAAGATTGTCTGAGAAACTAATATTCAATTAAAAATATTAAATTGAATATATTTAATTCACTCACTTTCTTCAAGGGGATTGAGACTCTATGTTATCTTTGTAAAGAAAGTTGCAAACTGAAAAAAATACAATACTCTTAATGCTTGAATTTTCATTAACAGTTTATTTTTAAAATTTCTAAGTAAGAAAATTGCGATAGCTCTTCGAGGTAGAAGTATCACTTATATTTTTCCTTTAAGTTTCAAAGTATATCAATGATAAAAAATCATAAAGAGGAGAAAGCTCCTCTTTATTTTAATGAAGGATCAACGTCTGGATCTGGAGTTAAACTTCTAATACTTGGATCTCTATCTGGATCTGGACCTACTGCTCCAGCTGTTGGATCCCTATCTGGATCTATTGAAACATTGCATTTGCAATTATCTCCGACAACCGCAGTGGTAGCTAAAGGAGTTTGATTTGCAGCGCTTACTTTGACGGTAACTCCCTTATCAGTATATGAATCGTCAGCTTTAAATTTAGCAATTATGGAATCGCCTTTTACATAAACAGTTTTATTAATAACACCGCTTAATTTAGCGACAAGCTTACCGCAAGAATCGTAAATGTAGATATAGTCATATCCACATTCGGTAGAACCGTTTATATTTACTTTCAAAGCTTTAGCGCCGGGAACACTTAAAACTTGCATTTTTTCTTCAAAATCTCTATATTTTCCTGTACTCCACATAGTTTTTGCACTCAAATTTCCGGCCATAAATCCCAAAATGGCTAAAGCAACTATAAATTTTCTCTTCATTTTACCCCCTTTCATAAAAAAATGAAATTATATTAACAAAATAATCTTTATATTAAATGTTATATTTTAATTTAATTTTATTATTAAATAATTTTTAATATTTAATAGTTTTAATTACGGCTAATTTTATATTAAAAATTTCCAATTTTTCTAATTTCATTATGAACTCTAACCGCTGTTTTCCCATCCCACAAAAGAGGAATTTCACCTTTTTTATAATTACCATTTAAGATTTTCTCTATATTCTCATCCACATTTTCCAAAGTAACCAAAGTATTGGTTCCTTTCGTAACGGTTACGGGTCTTTCGGTATTATCTCTTAAAGTCAAGCAAGGGATTTTAAGATATGTAGTCTCCTCTTGAATGCCGCCGCTGTCAGTTAAAACAAATCTGCACTCAAAAATCAGTTTCATAAACTGTTTATAGCTTAAAGGCTCGCTTATTAAAATGTTTTTCTCTTTTTGGAGCTTTTCAAGGAGGGAGAAGTTTTTTAAATTTTGAAGAGTTCTTGGGTGAATTGGGAAAACAACTTTTATTTTTTGGCTAAGAAATATCAGTTTATCGACTATTTTAGAGAGTCTCTCTTTGTTATCAACGTTAGAGGGCCTATGGAAAGTTACCAAAACAAAATCTTTTCTATTTAAATTAAATTTTTTATCTATATCCTCTCTCTCTATCTTTTCTCTCATCATCTCCAAAGAGTCTATCATTATATTGCCGACAAACTCTATCTTTTGGGGATCTATTCCGCTTCTTACAAGATTTTCGTTGCCATCTATTGAGGGCGTCCAAAAATAGTCGCTAATCGAATCTGTTACCATTCTGTTTATCTCTTCGGGCATTGTCATATCAAAACTTCTAAGCCCAGCTTCCAAGTGGGCAACAGGGATATGAAGCTTTTTTGCGGTAACCGCGCAAGCCATAGTGGCGTTTACATCCCCCACAACTATAACCAAATCGGCTCTATCCTTTAATAGCTGCTTTTCATACTCTATCATCAAAGAGCCGACCTGATAGGCGTGAGTTCCTCCCCCTATTCCCAAACTCACATGAGGATTTGGAAGCTCCAAATCCTTAAAAATATCTTCAAACATATTTCTATCGTAATGCTGGCCGGTATGAATGATTCGAGCCTTCACATCTTTATTATTCTTTAACTCATGATAAAGTGGCGCTATTTTCATAAAATTGGGACGTGCCGCAGCAATGAGATCTATTTTCATCTCTAACCTTTTATAATTCTAAATTTCAAAATACAAAATTATAATTAAATAATCTTATATTTTTTTTATCCTCCTCCGACAAATGTCAAAAATTCTACTCTGTCGTTCTCTTTTATTTTTCTGCTGTCCCAATCCTCTTTTTTTACAACCTGCAAATTTATAGCTACCGCCATCGTTTTATCCTCTATTTTAAGCTCTCTTAAAAGCTCTCTAACAGTGATTTCATCTCTTACATCCATATCCTGACCGTTAATTTTTACTCTCATTTCCATCCTTTCTCATATAATTTAATAAATAGTTTGCAACTCTCCATCTTCTTTTCGCTACCGCCAAATCATAGGGAGTTGCTTTTAGATTATTTTTCGAATACACATCAGCTCCTGCCTGTAATAAAAACTCTACTATATCCAAATCTCCACTATAAGCTGCTTGGTGTAGAGGGGAAATACCGTAAATATTTTTAATATTTATATCCGCATCATGCAAAACAAGATACTTTACTATCTTAAATCTTCTCTGCCCTACGGCATAGTGAAGGGGGGTTAGGCCGTTATTGTCCTGAATGTCGATATCGGCTCCCTCTTTTAATAAAAATTTAACCATCTTTAAATCTCTATTTTTCACCGCTATATGAAGAGGAGAGATTCCAGCTTTTGATTTGGAGTTGATATTTAAATGATTATTTTCTATAAGTTTTTTTACAAGTTTAAAATTATCATCAAAAACGGCGTAATGAAGGGCATTCCAGCCGTTCGCCTCATCGCATTGGACTAAAGAAGAGATAAAAAAGATAAAAAGCAAAAATTTTCTCATATCAAACCTTTAAAAGATAATTTTTTTCCTTAGTGAAAAATTATACAATAAATAAATCATATCTCAAAATCTGAAAAATTTTTCATGAATTGATATTATGCATTCAAAAAAAATATAAATTTGTGGAATGCAATCAACAATTTTATAAGTTTATTTATTAATTATTTTAATCGTTATCTTTATTCTTATTAATATAAGTTAATAGAACTTTTTCTGCTAAAATTCCTTTCATAAAAATATTTTATATTTAAAATAAGGAGATGAAGTGAAAAAATT
>JALVCR010000079.1 GCA_027009865.1 Campylobacterales bacterium | reverse complement strand
TCTCTCCCTCTTTTGATAAAACAACAGGCTCCCAAGAAGATAGAAGCTTTAAACCGTCTCTGTTTAATTTCTCTCCGTCCCATACCGCAAAAGCCACGGCAATAGCAGGTTTATTTAAATCGAGATATTCATCCTTCATACTTCTTGAAACAAGTCCTTTCCATCCGCCGTTTTCATACTTCATACCCGCTTTGGCTTTTATCTTCTCGCCCTTTATCTCGGTCATAGATCTGAAACCTTCGGATACAAAAACCTTTTCGTAATCTCTATTGGCAAGTTTTTCAACTTTTTCATCAAATTTTTTCAAATCTTTGCCAAAATATGGAGTATTGTCTCTATTTACCTGCATGGAAACATCTTTGTTTCCGTTTGGCTCGTAAAATTTCTCAACTGCTTTTTGCAAATGGATAACAACTTCTCTTCCCTTGCTTCCCATTCCTATATAAGGAAGCTTTTTAGCATCGGAGATATTTGTAAACTGAACGGCAAAACCGTCAGCGTAAACGTTTGATTTGTATCCTTTTTGAACATTTTTAGTCCCATCTGGCCACTCTATCAAAAACGCTATTCTTTTGCCGTTATAAAGAGCCTTTACTTTAGCTTTTTTAGCTTTATCGTTTTTATTTATTTCATTAGCTTTTTTATCGTTTAAAGTTATCGTAGTTTGAGGATATAAAACAACCTCCGCCGCTTTGGCTTTCTCCCAAATAGATGAGTCACATTTTATATTATCCAAAGAAGCGGCCACCTTCTTAGCTACGATAGTGTCGGCAAAAAGCACAGTCGAGCTTAATAATCCCAAACTAATTGTAGTCGTTATCAATCTTTTCATCAGTGCACCGCCTTAAAGTGAGATATTTTTGTATGTTTTCCCGCCTGATATCTGTGATCTACGGGAGCTAATTTCATATTCTTTTCTTTAGCAACCTGTTGATAATATCCGTTATCGAGTCTGAACATATCTTGATGCTGATAGGCTATCAAAAGATCCATAAGCTCGCTTTCGCCGGTCTTCTTTCTCTTCTCTTTCTCTTCTTTTATAGTCTTTATAGCCTGATGAACCTCTTTTCCAAAGAGTTTTTCAAGCTCTTCTATAGGAATTCTGTTGCTTCCCTCTATCACTTTGCCGTTTGCGTCAAATTTAGGGGGAGCTTCTACCGGCGGAACATAATATACGTTTGGCTTGGTTCCGTAATCGCTTCTTAAAGGAAGGGCGACTTTATATTTATGAACAAGTTTATAAACTTGTCCCTCTTCATCATCCAAAAATCCTACAAATCTGATTCTTCCTACACACTGCTGAGCACACGCTGGAGGAAGACCTTTTTCTATTCTTGGAAAGCATAAAATACACTTTTCGGATTTGCTGATTTTAGGATTGAAATAAATTTTCTTATAAGGGCATCCAGCTATACAGTATCTGTAGCCTTGACATCTATCAAGATCTACCAAAACAACGCCGTCTTCCTCTCTTTTGAAAATCGCGTCTCTTGGACAAGCGCTCAAACATCCAGGATTGCTGCAGTGATTGCAGATTCTTGGAATATAGAAAAAATAGTTGTCATTTGGAAAATTTCCGGCTCCCTCATCTTCATCCCAGTTTGGCCCCCAAGTAGGCTCAATATTTGGAACAAACTCCTCTCCGTTGGCCAAACCTTCATAGTTGTAATCCCAAGGCACTCCATAATCGCTCTCAATAGATGGAACAATGCCGGGCTGCAAATCACCGGCCGCATCAAAACCTCCGCCAAGCTCCATCCAGTTTTTAGGATATCCAGCCCCCGGATAGGTTTCAACATTGTTCCAATACATATACTCTCTGCCGTTTCTGTTTGTCCATTGTGTTTTACAAGCAACGGTACAGGTTTGACACCCGATACATTTATTCAAATCCATTACCATTGCCAATTGTCTCTTTGACATCCGTTACCCCCTGCTTGCTTTTTCGAAATTTACCGCACCGTCATATGCGTATTGATTACCGTCCCAAAGACCTCCAAATCTCAAATGTCCCCAGCCGTCAGCCATCTCCAAAAGATTCAAAGAAGTTGGAACGACTTCGTTGTGTCCTTTTTTGTTTCTATACATATAAGGCTCCCATCCATGCTCCATTACCAAGCCATCAGGCGGACAAGAGGAGCTTACTTTGGCCATTGCGTAAAATTCGCCCAAAGCGTTATAGATTCTAATCTCATCTCCGTCTTTTATTCCTTTGATTTTGGCAACCTCTCTATTTACCTGAACATAAGGCTTGCCTCTTTGAAGTCTTTGAAGCGTTCTGCTTGTTTTCCAGTTGGAATGGATAGACCATCTTGCGTGAGGAGTCATCATAACAAAAGGATATTTTTTGCTATCTGGTCTGATACCTTTCATTCCTGTATTGGTCATCGCTCCAAGTTTGATATAGAAAGGATGATCTACATAAAATGTCTGTCTTCCGCTTAATGTCTCAAATCTCTCAAATTTATAGAGAGTATATTCTCCGGTATTGTAAGGTCTATCAGCATATAAAGGAGACAGTTTTGCCGCTTTCTCATTAATTTGCAAAAATCCTCCGACTTTATACATCTTCTCAATAGTCCAAGGCTCATACTGCTCGCACTTCTCCAAAGCAGCCTCCACAGCCTTCTTATCATCTCCAAGATAAGGCTCCATCGCTGATTCGCTTTCTGGATCTGTATTTGTGTATTCTTTATAGAAATTGGCAAGATCTCTGTAACCTTCTCTTGCAAGTTTTTTAAGATCTTTAACTTTTGCTTTAGGTTTATTTTCAGGTTTATTTGCTATCTCTTCAAGTTTTTTAGCTATCAGAGCAAACATGCTCCACTCATCCATAGCCTCACCGATAGGTTTTAGATTTGCCGGCGGCTGAGCAAGGTTTGTAAATCTGTGATATCCGGGGCTTGTTCTAATATCCCAAACTTCATAGTGGCTTTTTGCCGGAAGAAGGATATCGGCATAAGTTGCCGCATCGGACATTTTATAATCCACATAAGCAAAATATTTCACTTTCTTTAAGAAAGCTTCTCTATATTTGCTTCCTTTGTTTCTTCTAAATTTTGAATCAGCAACTATGATGCAAACTTCTGGCAGCCACCAAGGTTTAACTCCGCTTTTTTTGCCGTTTTCACCCTCTTTTAAAAGCTCTTTTATAATTTTAATATACTCATCTTTACTCATATTCTGAGCTCTTTTTACATCTTCGTCACTAAAGTATTTATCAAAAGTCTCAAGTCCGTCGCCGAAAACAAACTCTCCGACAAATCCTGAACCAAATCTTGGTTTGTATTTTCCTCCAAATCCGCTCAAAGCCCCAAGACCGCTTAAATTAAACTCATTTTCCGTATTTATTCCGCCATAAGGCCCAAGTCTTCCGGTAAGTCCGCAGATAGAGGAGATATTCCAGATAGTCATTAAACCGTTAAAATATTTATTTAAACTAAATCCGGTAGTAATTTCGACAACTTTTGGAAGAGCTATCTCTTTTGCAAGCATCTTTACGGTATCTGGATGCACGCCCGTATCTTTTTGAGTCTTTTCGGGAGCAAATTTCTCAGCGCTCTTTTTAAGCATCTCAAAAACGGTAGTAACTTTTACTTTTTTGCCATCGGCTAAAGTAACTTCCCACTCTCCCTCTAACGCCGGATCTATTCCAAATTCTTCAAGTCTTAAAGATTTATTCTCGCTTCCTTCAGTTCCCGGCATTAAAACAGGTTTTTTGGTCTTTAAATTGAAGCTGTAAAACTGCTCTTCAAATTTCTCATGTTCATGCTCATCTTTTGCATGTTCCATATCGCTTCTTCTAAGAAGTTTGAGATTATCTTTTCTAACGAGAAAAGGAAGATCGGTAAAGATTTTCATAAATCCCGGTTTATACCATTTATTCTTCAAAATCTCGTAAATTACGCTCATAGCCAAGATATTATCGCTTCCCGGTTTTACCGGAATCCAAAGATCAGCGCTCTTTGCAGAAGCGTTAAATTCAGGAGTTATTACTATAACTTTAGCGCCGTTATATTTTCCTTCCCAAACAAAGTGAGCGTCCGGAATTCTTGAAACAGAAG
>JALVCR010000078.1 GCA_027009865.1 Campylobacterales bacterium | reverse complement strand
TTTCTCTTTTAAAAGGCGGAGGAATCCGCCCCTTTTATTTTAGCTGCGCCGCAACCTCCGAAGCAAAATCGTCCTCTTTCTTTTCCAAACCTTCGCCAAGCTCAAATCTGATATACTCTACGATTTCAATTTCACCGCCAAGCTCTTTTGCTTTCTCTTTTAAAACCTCTCCAACACTCTTTTTATCGTCCATTACAAATTTTTGTCCCAAAAGAGTATTTTCACTTTTAAATTTTGCAAGTTTTCCTGGAATTATTTTATCCCAAATCTTTTCAGGTTTACCCTCTTTTTGAAGCTGAGCTTTAGCAATCTCCTCTTCTTTTTCTAAAACAGAAGCTGGAATAGACTCTTCGTTTAGATATTTAGGAGCCATAGCCGCAGCGTGCATTGCAATATTTTTCAAAAGATCTTTAGCCCCTTGGCATGTCTTTTCACTGTCGCATTTAGCTGCTAAAATAACTCCAACTTTGCCGTTTGAGTGAAGATATCCGTTTACGATACCATTCTCTCCCACTTTAACTGTGGCAAATCTTCTAACAACAAGATTCTCTCCGATAGTTGCAATCTGGCTTTTTAAATACTCCTCAAAAGGCATTCCGTCTATCTCGGTTTTTATAAGCTCCTCTTGAGTTGTTATCTCGTTTTCGTGAATATGAGATGTAACGGCATCAGTCATGCTTTTAAATTTTTCATTTTTAGCTACGAAATCTGTCTCGGAATTTATCTCAGTAATTGTAGCTTTTTTGAAATCATCGCTTATTTTTACGCTAATAGAGCCTTCGCTTGCAAGTCTGTCAGCTTTTTTGGCAGCTTTTCCAAGCCCTTTTTTTCTAAGCTCTTCAACCGCTTTTTCAATATCTCCTCCGGTTTGGACTAAAACTTTTTTGCAGTCCATCATACCGGCTCCAGTAAGCTCTCTTAGCTCCTTTACCATTTTTGCTGTAATTTCAGCCATTATTCGCTCTCCTCTTTTACTTTTTCGCTCTCTTTATTTTCACTCTCTACCTCGACGCCCTCGGCTTCTCCCTCGGCTACGGCTTCTTCGATAATCTCTTTTTTCTCTTCTTCAGTTGCCGGAACACTCTCCTCCTCTTCTTTTTCTCTTAACTCTCTTCCCTCAATAATAGCATCACTTATCTCTCTGCAAAATAGCTGGATAGATCTTATAGCATCGTCATTTCCGGGAATTGGATAATCCACAACATCCGGATCGCAGTTTGTATCGATTGGAGCAACCACAGGAATTTTCAATCTGTTAGCCTCTTTTACGGCAATTTTCTCTTTTACGGTATCTATTACAAAAATCATATCTGGAATAGTTTTCATATCTCTGATACCGCCAAGATATTTAATAAGTTTCTCTTTTTTTCTTCTAAGCATTAAAGCTTCTTTTTTGGTTAGATACTCAAACTGCCCCTCTTCTTCCATCTGCTCTATTACTTCAAGTTTTCTTATAGATTGTCTGATTGTTTTAAAATTTGTAAGCATACCGCCAAGCCATCTGTGATTTACGTAAGGCATTTGACATTTTTGAGCATACTCTTCTATCGCTTTTGTAGCTTGTTTTTTCGTTCCTACAAATAAAATAGTTTTGCCTTCAGCAGCGGCATCTCTTACTATATTATAGGTATATCTAAAATATCTAAGAGTTTTTTGAAGATCTATAATATAGATATTTTTTCTCTCTCCAAAGATAAACTTTTTCATCTTTGGATTCCATCTTCTTGTCTGGTGTCCGAAATGAACTCCGCACTCCAATAAATCCTTCATCGTTACCATAAAAAATCTCCTTAATAAAATTAGGTTTAAACCTCCACACTCCTTAACGCCAAAAAGCGCAACCTTTTAAGGATTAGTGTGTGAGAAGTAAAAGCGCAATTTTACTAAAATATTCTTTAAAATTTACTTGGAGAAGCAGGCATAATTTCAATATTGTAAATGTATTTTATACAATCTGAATACTTTATATTTATTTTTTAAAAATAAACAAATGCTCATGCATTATAAGTAAAAAATTATACTTTTTACTCCTATTTGCCCAAAATCCGGTTGCTTTACAATTATGTTGATGTTTTATAATATCTTCTTTAAGTTTAAATCCAACCTTTAAAAATCTTTGCATTACCATAAAAGCCAACGGTTGATACATTGTATTTCGTCTTGTATCTCCAATTAAAATAGCACAAAATTTATCTTTTTTTAAAACTCTATAAAGCTCATTTGCTACAATCTCAATTTCATCGCAAAATTTATCTAAATCGTGAATATTGGATAAATCTTCTTTTATTTGTTTATCTGAATATTTGATAATATCAGCATATGGAGGGTGAGTTAAGATAAAATCTATGCTTTCATCTTTTAAAAATGATAAATCTCTACTATCATTTATTGCAATTTTTATTTTAGGATTAAATTCACACTCAAATTTCAATACATTTTGTGTTAATTTTACAGCCTCCGGGTTAATATCAAGAGCTAAAAGGTTTCTATTTAAAAGTTTACATTCAATCGCTGTAGTTCCACCGCCAACCATCGGATCAAGCAGAAAATCGCCTTCTTTGGAATAACGTAAAATCAAATTTCTTACAACTTCTGGTGCCCAATTACCTCGATACTTACTATTATGAGTAGCCCAGTTCCCACGCCTTGCAAAACTCCAAACAGTAGTGCATTCAAGTTCAAAATTATTTGGATTTAATTGCTTTATCATTTTATAAATTTAGCAATTGTTTTAAAAGTGAAGTTCTAACATAAAATGCTCTTGTTCTTGAACCATGCCCCCTGCCCTTTGTTCTTGGTTGAATATATTTTCCCATCTTTCCTGTCAATAATTCAAAACCTTTTTCATTGTTTAATAATATATTTCTAACTATATTATAATCATTTTCAATAGTTTTATAAATTTCACTATTTTCATCTAAATCAAACTCTATTACAGAATGAACATAACTTGGTTCATCAACATTTTTTCCAACAGTTCTAACAACAATAACAGCTTTTTTAAGTTTAGCTAACAAATGACTATCCTTAAATTCTTTTTGCATTATATTTATAGGATCAATCATTGTTACAGCCATTGTTTCTTTCACAGTCCATTTACCACTTTTTAGTTTTTTTAATGGAATTGTTTTTAACTCCCATGAACCAAAATTTGGCGATTGTGCAGAGTTCAAAGGTAATTCTAAATATCTTTCAAATACATGTCCAGCCCAACCTTTATTTACTTTACCATTCTTATAAATAGCCACACCATATTGTCTGGCTAAATCATGCATCTCTTTGCCAATTAATTTTTTTAATTTTTCAACTGCCTCTTTTCTTTCCATTATTTAAAATTCCTTATTAAAACTTCGTTAATCTTTCCTCTTCCGCTACTTTTGCTATTGATAAATCTATTTGCATTGACTATTTGTATATCATACTTTTTATATAGATTTTTTATAAAATCAGTATCGGAATTACTCTCAACCACTAACGCTTTATTTTTAGCTAATTTATCAAAAACTTCATATAATCTAATTTGTTCATCTTTTAAAAAGCAGTTGCTATCATAGGAAGTAAAATTTGAAGTTTCATTTAGCGGATAGTAGGGAGGATCGAAATATACCAAATCATCTTTTTTAACATATTTTAAAACATCTTCAAACGATTGTTTAACAATAGTAGCATTTTGCAAAGCCTCACTTGCATTTAAAATTGTTTCTTCATCAACTATTTTTGGATTTTTATATCTTCCAATCGGAGTATTAAAATAGCCTTTTTTATTAACCCTATAAAGTCCATTAAAACAAGTTTTATTTAAATATATAAATCTTGTAGCTTTTTCAAGATTTGAGAGTTGTTTATAGCTCTCTTTTCTATCCCATTCTCTAATTTCATAATAAAATTCATGAGAATGCTCTTTTTGAAATTTTTTTAAGTTTTGTATCAATGCTTCAGGACTATTTTTTACTACTTTATAAGTGTTTATAAGCTCATCATTTATATCGGATAAAAATATTTTTTTATTTTTTAATTTTCCTTGTAAAAAAAGCTCAAAGAATACAGCTCCACCTCCTACAAAAGGCT
>JALVCR010000077.1 GCA_027009865.1 Campylobacterales bacterium | reverse complement strand
TCCTTCAATTATTGAAAAATCCTTTGCATATTTTTCAAACAGCCACTTAACCCCCTCTTTAGAGCAGATATAGATATCCAAATTTATAGAGGCTCTTTTGGTTATTTTTTCATGAAATATAGGATCAATAAAATCAGGACCTATTTTAAATGCTCTTACATCTTTTTTGAAATGGCTCAAAAGTGCCGCAGTTAGGAGAGTTTTCCCCTGATTTGAAGCTATCGAAGATATTATGACTGCTTTTTTTGACAAACTTTCACCTTTTTTAGAAAGTTTTGGATTATGACAAAAATTATCTTAATATTTTTTTACGGCAAATTTTAGATAAAAAAATTTACTTTTTTATTTTTATTTAAACTAATAGATTTATAATAAATTAAAGGGATACAAAAATGAAAACAATAATTAAAATATTTAATATACTTTTTATTATTTTGCTTATAGGCTGCGGAAATCTGAATAAAAACAAAATATTTGATGTATCTTTAAAAGATATCAATATATCAAAAGCAACTCTATACAAATTGGAAAAAGGCAAAAAGAGGCTGATATTTTCCCAAGATAGAAATGCTCTCTCTATTAATAAAAACCGTATAAGAGATGACTCTTTTTATATTTTGGAAGCTATTGGAAAAAATGGAAAAGTTAATCTAAAAGCGATAGCTAAAGGAGAGTGGCTAAAAAATAAGCCCGTTTCTCTTTCGTTTCTATCTCAAATCTCTTATGTAATAAACAGTAAATATATCAGAAATACCTCATATTTGGAAAACGCCTTAAACAGCTTTGCAAAAGATATTTTAAAAGAGGATATAAATGAAGACGGAGTAATAAACGGCAGAGATATTTTATTTTTTAATAAAGATAAAGATTTTGAAAAATTAAATTTTAAACTCTATTCAAAAGAAATTCTAAAAGATATTGAAAATAAGATAAAAAAAGGGGATAAAAGCTACTATTTATCTCTCCAAAAAAGAGGATTATTTTCTGAATTTTTTTATAAAAGAGTAGAAGATTCTAATTACACAAAAATTTTTGTAAAAAAAGATAGATTATATGCTCTTAATAAAGAGAGATTGGAAGTTTTTGATCTCTCTTATGATACGCCGACACTTTTAGTGCCTTTTGATATAGGAAATTTTGTAAAAGATTTTAAATTCTCTCCCGATGGAGATAAAGTTTTTTTTATTCGATACTATAATATTCTTAGTCTTTTGGATTTTAGCGTTCCATACTCTCCAAAATATTTAAATATTGTGGATATGGGAGGTATTTTAGGTTATGATATAGATTTCAAACATAATATTATGTATGCAAATAATAATAAATTTGAGGGTCCTTATATGGAAAAATTGGATATTTCCAATTTAAGCGACTGGAAATCTTTACCTGAAAAAAGACCTATAAGAGAATTTGTTATAAAGTTTTCAGTTGTAGATGAAGGAAGTAAATTTTTGTATCTATATCCGGGAATGCACTATCGAATAATTGTAGAAGATATGAAAAATGCTCACGCAATACTTGTTTTGGACGGATTAGATCTAAAAACTTCTTCCTATCCGGTAAAAATCTCAAACGATAGCAAAAATGCAATTATTTACGGTGAAAATAGATTCTATTTTATACATTTTCCAAATAACTACTATTTTAAATACGACCTTTATGAAATCAAAAACGCCCTGTTAGATGAAAATGTAAAAAATATATATTTATTTACCAAAGAAGATAAAGATAATTTTATACATTATTTTAAAATAAACGATAATTTCATAACCTTTTATAACGGATCTTCCTATTTTCCAAAAGATATCGATTTAGATAATATTGCTGTTCATAAAAATTATATCTACTCAGCTTGCAAAGAGAGGGGAATAAGAAGAGTAAATTTAAAAAATTTGAAAAAAGATCCCTTCTATCTGATTAGCAAATACAATATTTTAAATTTTTCTAAAAAGCAGGAAGCTATCTTAGATATCAAAGCAGATGAAAATAAAAAATTAGCTTATCTTTTGTGCGACAGCTCTCTAAAAATTTTGGATATAAAAAATCCTTTTGATATAAAACTTATAAAAGACTACAATAATTTTAACCATTTAATAAAAATCAAAATTTCCAAAAATAGAAAAAGAGCCTATATTTTAGATAATGAAAAATTATCCGTTTTTGATATCGAAAATCCTCTAAATATATCAAAAATTTATGACATCAAAAAAGAAAATATAATAGATTTTGAAATTAATAAAAAAAATATTTATATTATTACAAAAGATTCTCTTTTTATTGAAGATAAAAATTTTAACGAGATAGCCAAAATAAAATTTGATCATCAAAATATAAAATATAAAACACTTTCAAGTTTAGCTCTGTTTGAAAACAAACTCTTCATAGGATATAAAAAATGGATACCAATTTCACACTACTCCGCAATTTATGAAGGAGGCATAATAACTTTAGATATTTCAAACTCTTCCAATCCTAAAATTATAAATTTGCAAAAGAGTAAAGGCGAGCCGGTAAAATTTCTCTTCTCTTACAAAAAAGGCAAAATATATACGATCGAAATAGTTACAAATATCAGTCGATATGCCGGTATAAACAAAGATTTTTATATAATCTCTTATAATTTAAATAATTTAGAGCAAAATCATATTCTTAAGAAAGCAAGACGAATAGAAAGTATGGATATTGCTCTTTATGATGAAGATGACAAGATTTTTTATTCAATTTACAAAAAAGAATTCGGTTTTTTTGATCTAAACAGCAATAGGGAAAATGTATTAAAAAAGAGTTCACAATATAAAAAGCTCTATAAATCTTTTGATAAAAACAGCATCTACTTAATTGAAGGCAATACTAATTTCGAAATAGCCGATCTTTATTTTTGGACAAATTAACTTTCCTTTTTTGTAATCTTGCCAAATTTTCATAGATTTTTGATAAGATTACAAAAACTTAGGAGATAAATCAATGAAGAGATACAGACACTACCAAAAAGATAAAGCAATCATTCTTTCATGTTTTGGTTCAGTAGTTGAAGCCAAAAAGTATGAAAAATTAAAAGAGTTTATAGAAGATAGATTCAAAATAGATACATTTATATCTTTTAGCTCAAGATCGGTTATAAAGATTTTAAAGAAAAAGGGCATCCTCTACAAAAATCTCCCCCAAGTCTTAGCCGATACGGATTTGGAAGGATACAAAAAGATAATAGTCTCTTCAGTAAACCTTTTTCCAACAGACGAGCATGAAATGGTAAAAAAAACGGCAAAAGGATTTAGAGAATTTTCTCTCTCAAACATAAGAGTTACTAAAGCTATCTTTACAAAATCCAAAGATACTACAAATTTTCTCTCAAATCTATCCAAACAAATCTCAAAAGATAATACAGCAAACCTATTTATCATTCACGGAACCCCTCTTTTAGATATCCCAGGAAGCGAATCTATATCTTATGTAGAGAGGCTTCTTCCTAAATTAAATCCTTTAAATTTTGTATGCTCTCTTGAAGGCTCAAGCCCGTTTTATGCCTTGAAGGAGCATTTTATAAGAGAGTTTAAAAAAGCCGATATAAAAAAGGTTCAAATCATCCCGCTTCTGCTTGTAAGCGGAAACCATTTCATAAAAGATATGAAAGAAATTATGGATGAATTAAACAGAGATTTTGAAACTTTTATAGCTTCATCCCTAACTGAAAGCGAAAATTTCAATCTAATAGAGATGGAGGATATAAAAGAGATAATCTCTAAAAACATAGAAGAAGAAATTATAAAGCTTGGAGAATGAAAAAGCTTTTTTTTGTCTCTTTGGGACCCGGAGATTATGAGCTTTTGACAATCAAAGCCCTAAAAGCTTTGCAAAAAAGCGAGGTTATATGCATTCCTACAAAAAGCAAAGGGAGTTTTAAAAGATCTCTTGCCTACTTGATAATAGAGGATATAAAAAGAGATTTCAATCTAAAAGCAAAACTATATCCGGTATATGTCCCGATGAAATTTAATCCAAAAGATTGGGAGAGAGAGAGCGAAGAGATTTTGGGCTGTTTTGAAAATTTTGATACTGTCTCTTTTGTTACTTTGGGA
>JALVCR010000076.1 GCA_027009865.1 Campylobacterales bacterium | reverse complement strand
GACAAAGCCCATAATTGATGAAAATACAAAAAATCAAATAAACTTCCTAAAATACTTAAAAAGTGTAGAAAATCCCGCACAAAAAGAAAAAGGTAAAAAAAATAAAAAAAATAAACTATCAAAAACTGTAGATACCTTTTTTAGAAACGCCCTAAAATCAAATTTAGAACTTACTTCATTAGCCGATACGAAAGCAAGCATTCTAATTTCGGTAAACGGATTTATTCTAACTGTAATAATGACAGCTTCAGGTTTTATGCTAAATGATGAAAAGATGATATATCCTTTCAACGCTATCATAATAACAAGCCTAATTTCAATCCTTTTGGGAATTTTGGCAATCAGACCGAGATTTAAGGAGCATCTTTTTAAAGAGAGCCATTCTTTAGAGTATAGCTCCGTTTTATATTTTCAGGATATGATATCAAAAACACCCTCAGATTATATAAAAGAGGTTAAAAAAGTTATAAAAAATCAAGAAGACACAAACGATAACATAATAAAGCATCTCTATATTTTAAGCGCTGAAATAAATTTAAAATATAAGTGGCTTAGAAGAGCATACGGAGCATTTGGCGTAGGGCTTTTGGTAAGCGCCATTTTGGCTCTTTTTTCAATGCACTTTTAAAAAACTCTCTCTCCTTTGGAAAATTAATCTCTATTTGAGTGGAGATTTGTTATAGTCTAAAATATTTTCCAAAGGGAGGATCAAGATAAAAAAAGCTTTTTTAATAATACTTTTTATCTCCTTTACGCTTTTTGCGGCGGATAAAGTTACTATTCCTACCGTAAATCTCTCCTTATCCGCGCCAAACGAACCCAAAGATCTCGTAACAAGCTTAAATCTTTTAATAGTTTTAACTCTATTGGTTTTAGCCCCTTCTATTGTTTTGGTGATGACAAGTTTTCTTAGATTAATTGTCGTTTTCTCTTTTTTAAGAAGCGCTCTTGGAACTCAGCAGATGCCGCCCTCCCAGCTTTTAGTCTCTTTGGCTTTAGTTTTAACGTTTTTTATAATGGAGCCTGTGGCCAAAAAATCTTATAAAGAGGCGATAGTTCCTTATACCCAAAAAAAGATAGGATATGAGAAAGCTTTTGAGATAGGAGTGAAACCTTTTAAAGAGTTTATGATAAAAAATACAAGAGAAAAGGATTTGGCGCTCTTTTTTAGAATCAGAAAAATGAAAAATCCAAAAACGATAAACGACGTTCCGCTTACCATAGCCGTGCCGGCATTTATGATAAGCGAGCTTAAAACAGCTTTTGAGATTGGATTTTTGATATACCTTCCCTTTTTGATAGTCGATATGGTGGTAAGTTCTGTTTTGATGAGTATGGGTATGATGATGCTTCCTCCCGTTATGATATCGCTTCCTTTTAAACTGCTTCTTTTTGTGCTGGTTGACGGATGGAATCTTCTTGTCGGAAATCTTGTGGAGAGTTTTAAATGAGATGTATCTATTTTTCAAAATGCGGAAGCTGCAAACTTTATGAAGAGGGATATGAGGCTCAATTTTTTAAAAAAGTAAATATAATAAAAGATGAGTTTAGAGAGTTTGAAATAGAAAATTTCGAGCTTTTTAAATCAAAAGATAAAAATTTCAGAGACAGAGCCGAATTTAGAATAGTTCATGACAAAAACCATATAAACTACGCAATGCACAAATTAACAAAAGATGGCCTTCTTCCTATAAAAAGCTGCCAGATTGTAAATCCCATGATATCTGCGGCCATGAAAATATTAAAAAAAGAGATTGAAAAAAAAGATATCTTAAGAGAAAAACTTTTTAGTATTGAGTTTTTATCATCTTCTAAAAAAGATCTTTTAACAACTTTAATATATCATAAAAAACTTGATTCAAAGTGGCAAGAGGAGGCTTTCAAGTTATCCGATAAACTTGATATAAAAATAGTTGGAAGAAGCAGAAAAGTTAAAATAGTAATAAAAGAGGAATTTATAAATGAAGAGCTTTTAATAGACAATAAAATATATAAATTTAGGTATTTTGAAAACTCTTTTACTCAGCCAAACTCGTTTATAAACCGGCAAATGATATCCTGGGCTAAAAAACATTCAAAAGATTTCAAAGGAGACCTTTTAGAGCTATACTGTGGGCACGGAAATTTTACAATACCATTAAGCGAGAATTTTAATAAAGTTTTAGCTACAGAGATATCCAAAACCTCTATTAAATCGGCTGTTTTAAATACAAAATTAAACGATATTGAAAATATAACCTTTGTTAGATTAAGCAGTGAAGAGATATCGAGCGCTTTAAACAAAGAGAGGGAATTTAGAAGATTAAAAGGGATAGATTTGGATAGTTTTAATTTCAAAACCGTTCTTGTAGATCCTCCAAGAGCAGGACTCGATAAAAAAACAAGAGATTTTATAAAAAAATTTCAAAATATAATCTATATCTCCTGCAATCCGATGACTCTAAAGAGAGATTTAAAAGAGCTCTGCTTAGATTTTAAAATAGAGAAATTTGCGCTTTTTGATCAGTTTCCATACACAACACATTTAGAAAGTGGAGTGATTTTAAAAAGGCAAAAGAGATGATAATTTTATTTTCTCCAAGCGAAGCAAAAATAAAAGGGGGAGAGAAAAGAGCCTTTGACAAAGAGAGCTTTATTTTTCCCAAGCTCTTTGATAAAAGAGTTGAAGTTTTAAATATCTATAACGATTATATAAAAACAGCTTCAAAAGAGAGACTCTCAAAACTCTTTGGCCTAAAAGATGAAAACGAAATAGAGTATTATAAAATAGATTTATTTGAAAGAGAGAGCAAAAAAGCGATAGAGAGATATTCGGGAGTTGCCTTTAAATATTTAAATTATTCAAACCTATCTAAAGAGGCAAAGAAATATATTGACAAAAATGTTTTAATTTTTTCAAATCTGTTTGGGCCGATAAGCGCCAAAGATGAGATAATAGACTATAAGCTAAAACAGGGAGAGAAAATAGGAGATTTTTCTACCGATAAATTTTATAAAAAATATTTTTCACAAGTTTTGGATGAGTATATAGAGGAAAACTCCCCTATTTTGGATTTAAGGGCAAACTTTTACGAAAAATTTTATAAAATAAAAGCAGATTTCTATACAATGAAATTTATAAAAAATAACAAAGTTGTAAGCCATTTTGCAAAAGCCTACAGGGGAATTATTCTAAGAGAGATGGCAAAAGCAAAAGTGGAGAGCATAGAGGATTTAAGAGAGCTTCAAATAAAAAATCTTTCAATAAAAGAGATAATAAAAACAAAAAACAAAACTGAATTTATCTGCGAAATCAAAGAATAAAAATTATGGATTATGAAATTATAAAGGCTCTGATAACCGCCATTTTAATAGGCTTCATGATAGGGCTTCAAAGATCCCTAACTTACGTATTGAAAAACGAACCATTTTTTATGGGAAGCAGAACTTTTTCTCTTATCTCCCTTGGCGGATATATTTGCGGATGGCTAAACAGCAAAATAGAGTATTTTGCGCTAATTTCATCTTTAATTTTTGCCGCCTTTATAATAATCAGCTACATTTTCAAAGTCACAAAACTGCATAAACTTGGAATAACAACTCAAACGGCAGCTTTTATAACTTATCTGCTTGGACTTATGATCTGGTATAAACTTGAAAATTATGCAATTTTTATAGCCGTTATTTTAATAGTTATTTTGGAAATAAAGCCGAGAATGGAAAAGATTGAAAAGAGGATTTCAAACACGGATATTGAGGCGGTAGTTTTGCTTCTTGTTATGAGCTTTATTATTTTACCTGTTTTGCCTGATAAAATGGTAGGACCATACAATCTTTTCAATCCGTATAAAACATGGATTATGGCGATAATCATCTCCGCTTTAAGCTTTATTGGATATGTAGCCATCAAGATTTTGGGAGAAAAACACGGTGTTTTGATTACGGGAGCTGCGGGAGGAGTTATCTCATCTACCGCCGTATCGATAACATTATCCAAAATTTTTCCCAAAAAGAGCTCTTTTCTTAAAATTTATACAGCCGGTATCTGCATATCATGGACTTTTATGTTCATTAGAGTTTTTATAGAGACATTGATAATAGATATAAAACTGGCAAAAATCATATCCATTCCA
>JALVCR010000075.1 GCA_027009865.1 Campylobacterales bacterium | reverse complement strand
AGATATAAAAGAGGAGATATCCCAAAGATACCAATTTATAATGGTAGATGAATATCAAGATACAAATGAACTCCAATATAAAATATTAAAAACCATAGCCGCTCCCCAAAACAACCTCTGCGTAGTAGGAGACGATGATCAAAGCATTTACGGCTGGAGAGGAGCAAATGTCAAAAATATCTTGGAGTTTAAAAATCAATTTCCAAATGTAAAGATAATCAAGCTTGAATACAACTACCGCTCCACAAATAAGATTTTACAGGCCGCTAACAATCTAATAGAGCATAATAGAAACAGACTTGGAAAAGTTTTAAAAGCCACAAAAGAGAGCGGGGAAGATATCAAAATTTTACATTTTCAAAACGAAACTCAGGAAGCTTTGGCAATTGCCAAAAGAATAAAAGAGCTGATAAACAAGGGAGTGCCTTACGGAGAGATTGCGGTTTTATACAGAGTAAACGCTCTTAGCAGATCCTTAGAAGAGGGGCTAAATAAGGAGAATATCCCTTATAAGATGGTCGGGGGAGTTAAATTTTATGAAAGAGCAGAAATTAAAGATTTAATAGCCTATCTTAGGATTATTTCAAATCCTTATGACGATTTCTCTTTAAAAAGAGTAATAAACAAACCCAAAAGAGGGGTTGGAAAAGTTGCCTTAAACAATTTGGAAAACAGAGCTTTTGAAAAGAAAAAATCGATTTACGAGATTTTAGAAGATAAGGAAGATTTAAAAGAGCTAGTATCAAAAAAAGCCTATAAAGAGATTGTAAAATTTATAGACTCTCTAAATTATCTTAGAGAAAAAATGCAAAAGGGAAGTTTCTATCTTTTAGAGGAGCTTGAGAGGGAGTTTAAACTAAGGGAATTTTACGCCTCCATGCCGGAATCTTATGAAAAAATAGCCAACATAGAAGAGTTTATGGGATACTATCAAGATTATATGAAATCATATCCCGAAAACTCTCTTGAAGACTTTTTAAACGAGATATCTCTTGAAAGTGATCAAGATCAGATAAGCGAAGATAATATTTGCATAATGAGCGTGCACGCAAGCAAAGGATTGGAGTTTGAGCATCTTTTTGTAATAGGAATGGAAGAGGGATTTTTCCCGCTCATTGGAGAGGGAACGGATATAGAAGAGGAGAGAAGATTGGGATATGTGGCTATAACAAGAGCAAAAAAAGATCTTACTTTAAGCTACGCAGACAGCAGATTTTTTAGAGGAAAAAGAAGCTCTCTTATAAAAAGCAGATTCCTAAAAGAGAGTGGCCTTGTAAAGGGAAGCTTGGTAATAGAAAAATCGACTCCCTATAAAAAAGGGGATTTGGTAAAACATAAAATATTTGGAATAGGAAGAGTTTTAGCCGTAAGCAAAGTAAAAAGAGAATTTAAACTAAAAATCAATTTCGGAGGCACTCAAAGAGAGATATTGGCAGATTACGTAGAAAGGATTTAGATGGAGTGCGAAAACAGACTCTTTGTAGCTTATAAACCCTCTTTTATCTCCTCAAACGCCTTTTTAAACCAGCTCAAAAAAAAATATAAAGTAAAAAAAGGAGGATTTTCCGGAACTTTAGATCCTTTCGCAAAAGGAGTTTTAATAATAGCTTTCGGACAATATACAAAACTTTTTCAATTTTTAGATAAGACTCCAAAGACTTATAAAACAGTTATCTGGCTTGGAGCAAAAAGCGAGAGCTTAGATATAGAAAAAATAGAAGAGATTAAAAATATTCCACCTTTTACTCTAAATAAAATAGAAAAAGTTTGCAAATCACTAATAGGAGAAGTAGAGTATTATCCTCCAAAATACAGCGCCAAAAAGATAAACGGAAAAAGAGCTTATAAGCTTGCAAGAGAAAATATGGAATTTGATATAAAAAAAGTTACAAGTAAAATTTACGATATCAAAATATTAAACTATTCCCACCCTTTTTTGAGTTTGGAAATAACAGTATCCCAAGGAGGATATATAAGAAGCATCGGGGAGTTAATAGCGTCAAAACTTCATGTAAACGGGACTTTAACCTATCTTGAGAGAGTAAGAGAGGGAAAATTTGTTTATGAAAATGAAAAGGCTCTAAATCCGACAGATTATCTTAATTTGAAAGAAAATTTTTACAAAGGCGATATTGAAGATATCGTTAAAGGGAAAAAACTGAAAATAGAAAATCTAAAAATAGATAAAAACGGAGAGTATTTTTTGAAAAACAGAAATTTGCTCTCTTTAATAAAAATAGAAAACGGCAAAGTCTCTTATATCTTAAACGGAATAAAATTATGCTGATTTTAACAAGAAAAGAGAGAGAAAAAGTGATAATAAACGATAATATAACGATAGAGATTTTAGGAATAGATAAAAAGTCGGGAAATATAAAAATAGGAATAGACGCCCCAAAAGAGATACCGATAATAAGAGCAGAAATAAAAGAGGCCATAAAAATAAACAATTTAAACGCAAATTCGCCGATAAAAAGAGACCTTTTAGAAAAACTAAGAAGCAGGATAAAATGAAAATAAAATCTTTTGCAAAAGTGAATATTTTTTTAAAAATAGTAGGATTTAGAGGAGAGTATCACGAAATAGCGTCAAGATTTGTCAAAGTCTCAAACCTCTTTGACGAACTCTCCTTTGAAAAATCAAAAGAAGGCTTTAGCATAGAAGGGGATTTTGCCTGCGAAACAAAAGAAAACAGCATCTATAAAGCTTATAATCTTTTAAAGGATTTCCCAAAAGTTGATAAATTTTTTAAAGAGCATAAAGTAAAAGTTATAAAAAGAATCCCACAGTTTGCAGGTCTTGGAGGAGGCAGCTCCAATGCGGCGGCATTTTTGATTTTGGTAAACGAGGTGCTAAATCTAAAAATCAAAAAAGAGACACTATCTAAAATGGGGGAAAAAATAGGGGCAGACGTTCCTTTCTTTATCTACGGATACAACAGCGCAAATGTATCTGGAATAGGAGAGATAGTGGAAAATTTTCAAGAAGAGCCTATAAAATTTGATATAATCACTCCTCCTATAAAATGCGAGACTCCAAAAGTTTACAAAGAATTTAGAAAAAAAGCAAATAAAGAGATGATAGAAAAAAACAAAAAAATGGCTGATATTTTAAAAAATATGAAAAGCAAAGAGATACTTGAAAAGTTTTCTTCCAAAGATTTAAACGATCTGTTTATTCCAGCTCTAAATATCTGCAAAGATTTAGAAAAGTATCAAAATGATATGTTTTTTAGCGGAAGCGGAAGCTCTTTTTTTAAGGTTATAAAATGAGTAGAAAAATCATAGCCAAAAACAAAAAAGCTCTATTTGATTATGAAATATTGGAAAAGTATGAAGCCGGCATAGTTCTTGAAGGAAGCGAAGTTAAGGCGATAAGAAAAGGGAGAGTTAATTTAAAGGATAGTTTTGTAAGAATAATAAAGGGAGAGCCTTTTTTATTAAACGCTCATATCTCCTATCTTGACACTACAAATCCATATTTTAAACCAGATGAGAGAAGGCCAAGAAAACTTCTTTTGCATAAAAAAGAGATAGACAAACTTCTTGGAAAAGTAACAAAAGAAGCTCTTACAATCGTTCCTCTCTCTATCTATCTAAACCATAAAAATCTTGTAAAGGTAGAGATAGCTTTGGCAAGAGGAAAAAAACTTCACGATAAGAGAGAGACAATCAAAAGAAGAGAGGCAGACAGGGAGGCAAGAGCCGCTATAAAGAAATATATTTAGCTTTTTTGCCTTTTTTTATAATATCTATATAAAAAGAGCCCAAAAATAGATAAAACTATAATCCATGAGAGATACACCGTATATTTAAAAAGGTAATATATCGTCCTATTTATAACGCCCAAATTGGTCAAAAGCTTTACATGATAGATATCTGCCACTTTATCAGCCACATAAATATACCCTTTAAAAAGCCCGCTGCTATATTTATATGGTTTGTCGGTAAAAAACTCTCTAATTACAGGACCATAAAAAATCAAAACGCTTGTTTTATCTATTAGATGTTTTACCCTGTGGGAGGTTATAAAATCAACTTTATAATCGTCTCTTGAGAAGAAAAGAAGCATATAAGGCTTTTTTAAATTCTTAGTTATATTTTGGATAAATTCTTCGTAGCTTTTAGCGTCTATTTTTTTAACGGCCGCAACATATAAAGAGATCCCCGTTTTTTCATAAAGCTCGCTTCCAAGAGCCTCTATCTTTTGAACATCTATCGGCGTTATTATATCCTCGTTTATATAAACATATTTTGCAAATAAAAAAGTATTAAGAAGCAATAAAGTTATTACAAATCTTTTTATCATCCAAAAAAACCTGCCTCTTTATTATATTTTAATTAATTATACCAGTATAAAAAACTAATGACAAGTATGAATGGAAGCATTTGGATCAGTTATAAACCAATATCCTTTATGAATCATATAAAGACCAAATCCCATAATAACTAAAGAGGCAAGCTTTATCATTATCTCTCTAAAAGAGGTATTTTTAAAATATCCGACAAACAATCCAAAGCTAAGCAAAGCCGGAATCGTAGAGAGGCCAAAAACCAGCATAACAACCCCTCCCCAAAAAGGAGAAGCGGTGCTTGCGGCTGAAGCTGCAAAAAAATAGACAAAACCGCAAGGCAAAAAACCGTTTAACATTCCAAGCAAAAAAAAGCTTGATAAAGATTTAGAGTGAATCAGTTTTGAAAAGGCTCTCTTTACAAAAGAGCTTGTTGCAAGGGAGGATTCTATTGAAGTTAAAAACTTTATTTTCCCCATAAGCGAATATCCCATTAAAATCATAAAAATTCCAATTATTATATAAAAAGAGCCCATAGTAGTTTTACTCCAAATAAAAATACTACCCAAAGCTCCAAAAATTACGCCTATAATCACATAAGATGTAATTCTTCCAAAATTGTAAAAAAGGTGCGATAGAAATTGATAAGCTTTACTTTTGGAAGAATCAACTTTTGCGGTGGTATATGCTACCACAAATCCGCCGCACATTCCTATGCAATGGCCTAAACTCCCCAAAAAAGCTACGCTTACAATAGCTGTTAGAGTAACTAAATCTATCTTCTATCCTTTGCCTCTTTTATCATTTTAGCAAACTCTTCAAAAACATATCGGCTATCATGAGGGCCGGGCGAGGCTTCTGGATGGTGCTGAAGAGAGAATATAAAAGAGTTTTTATATTTTAAGCCTTCTATTGTATTATCAAAGAGATTAATATGGGTAACTTCCGCTATTTTGGTTATCTCTTTTGGAACATTATAGTTATGATTTTGAGCGGTAATTTCCACTTTTTTGCCCTTTTTGTCAAAAACGGGATGATTTCCTCCGTGATGGCCAAATTTTAGTTTATAAGTTGGATACCCGTGGGCTATAGATAAAAGCTGATGTCCAAGACAGATGGCAAAAATGGGAATATCTGTTTTTATAAGCTCTTTTATCTCCTCTTGAATATCTTTTAATATCAAAGGATCTCCGGGCCCGTTTGATAGAAAGACTCCGTCAATCTCCCTTTTTTCATATCTCTCTATTAGATCTTTAGCCTTAAAATTATGAGAAATTACTTCAACTTCCAACCCCACTTGAGTCAGCTCATTTAAAATATTTCTCTTTACCCCAAAATCTATTGCTACGATTTTAGAATGGGGTTTTGGAGGAGGATTGTAAGAGAGAGTTTTAGGGTTCCATACTCCGCTTTTGTGAATATAGCTTTTTTTAGTTCCAACCTCTTTAATATAATCCACTTCTTCAATTCTTGGAGAGTTTTGCAAAATATTTTTAAGCTCCTCTTTGGAAGAGATTTCGGTGGAGGCTATCATCATCTTAGAGCCTTCATCTCTTATCATTTTAGTTAGAAACCTTGTATCAATATCGCAAATTCCCAAAACACCGTATCTTTTCAAAAAAGAGTCCAAAGACTCTTTGGCTCTGAAATTTGAATATCTATCTTGGTAATTTCTTACAAATATTCCGCAAAGATGGGCTTTAGAGCTCTCCATATCATCATCGTTGCATCCAACGTTTCCGATTTCTGGCATTGTAAAAACTACAAACTGTCCGGCATAACTTGGATCGCTTATAATCTCCTGATAGCCGCTTAAAGATGTATTAAAAACTATCTCTCCCACTTTCGTGCCGCTTGCACCAAAACTCTTAGCCTTTAAAAAAACTCCATTCTCTATGTAAATGTAGATATTTTTTAAATCTTTCACAACATACCTCTTTTTTTTAGTTCCTCTTCATAGAGTTTTTCAAAAAGAATCTCATACTCTTCAGAGCCTTTTGGAATTTTTCTTTTATAATTATTTATCTTTTCTATCACCGCTTCTTCAATTTTATCGAAATTTTTATAATAACCGTCTATAGCATTATAAATAACATTTTTTACTTTATTATCCGATACGGAGTAATTAATCAGATCTTCTTGCCAAAGTTTATCCATAATCCTGTGGGCAAGATCGTTAAATCTATCTTCATAAGATAAAATGACTCCATAATCTTCGGCTAATTTCTTTTTAATAAGCCAAAACATATTCCTTCTGTCTACCTGCATAAACTCCATATCTTCTTCATTCTCTTCCAAAATCTCTTCTACTCTCTCTTCAAGAGACTCCTCTTTTTTAATCTCATCTTCTATAATCTTTTGGGCATAGTGGACTACCGGCTCCACACCTCTGGTTAATGTTACAAAACCGCTATTTAAAAGATCTATTGCTATTTTATTCGCTATATAAGGTGCGTGAGGAAGTCTTAGTTTCATAAAAAAACCTTGTAATTAAATTTGATAGATTCTATCAAAAATTTAGTAAATAAATAATTAGGAAAATAGGTTTTTCTATTTACTCTCATTTAAATCAAAAGGAGGGCCTTTTTGAAGAAGCTCCGTTAGCTTTGAAGCCGATGCGGGATCCATTTTCGCCATAATTTTGGATATTTTTTTGGGAGCTAAATTAAATAAAATCTTAGCGGCATCAGCTTTTGGCATCTTTTGCAGAATATTAGCCGCAGCCGAATCTCTCATTTTGGAGTAAGTTTGAGTTAGTTTGTCATCTTTTGCTTTTTTTATCTCTTCTAAAATTTTCCTATTCTCTTCAAGCATTTTTGAAATATTTTGTTCTTTTTTAGAAATTGTGCTTAAAGTTGCGTTAACTTCAGCCTCTTTTTTATTTAAAATCTCCTCTTTCTTTTTCAAGAAGGCCTTCTTTGCATTTAAAAGAGCTTCCATAGCCTCTTGCTTCTCATCTATTTTATCAAGCTCTTCTAAAAGCTCCTCTTTTCTTTGCTCAAAAATTTTATTGCAATCTATTATATTTCCACTTTCACCGGCAAATGCAATCAAATTAATAAAAAGAATAATAAGAAAGATTCTCATATTTTTCTCTCAAATAATATAGAAGCTATCTCGTCAATCTCTTTTTGCTCTTTTATTTTTTTTAAATCGTTCTCTTTTTTTTGCTCTATTTTTTGAATATATTTTATTTTTTCATACTCTATCTGAGCTTTTTGATAATCTTTTTTTATTTTTTCAATTTCTGAATCTAAATTTTTTAAAATCTCTTTTTTCTTTTGGATCAAGTTATGAATATTAAAAACACTTTCTTTAAAAAGAGATAGTTTCCCAAAATTATCACCATTTGGCTCTTTCATTAAAGAAAGCTCTCTTAAAAGAGACTCTATCTCTTTTAAAATCTCCTCTCTTTTTTGGTTTTTTAAAAAAAGACGGCTCTCTATCTTCCTTAAATCCTCTTTTTTAATTTTTAAAAGAGAAGAGAAATCCTTCATAATAAAATGGTATCCCTCCTATCTGGGCTTGTAGATACCATACCTATTTTAGTGGAAGTTAATTCTTCTATTCTTTTTATATATTTTTGAGCATTTTTTGGAAGATCTTCAAATCTTCTAACTCCTTCGCTTCTCTCCCAACCATCCATCTCTTCATAAACAGGTTTTGCTTTATCAAGATCAAATACAAAATCCTCAACTCTCTTACCATCAATCTCATAAGCTACGCAAATTTTTACCTTCTTAAATCCATCCAACACATCAAGTTTCATTATCGCAAGCTCATCACAGCCGTTTAATCTGCAAGCATATCTGCAAGCTACCGCGTCAAACCATCCGCATCTTCGCTCTCTTCCGGTTGTAGTTCCAAACTCATGCCCTCTTTCTCTAAGTTTCTTGCCATCCTCTCCAAAATCTTCGGTAGGAAAAGGGCCGTTGCCCACTCTCGTGCAGTAAGCTTTGGCAATACCGGTAATTTTGCCTATATCTTTGGGGCTAAGTCCAAGACCGCTGCAAGCTCCGGCTGAAATTGTAGTAGAGCTTGTTACATAAGGATATGTGCCGTGATCTATATCAAGAAGAGTTCCTTGAGCTCCTTCCAATAAAACCTTTTTATTATCATTTAAAAGATCCCAAACAAGTTTGGTAGTATCCGAAATATAGGGCAAAAGAGCCTCTTTATAAAGCATTAGCTCCTCTTTTATCTGCTCTTTTGACGGAATCTCTATTTTTAAGGTTTTTAAAATATCTCTATTCATATCAAAATAATCCATCAAAGAGGATGAAAGTTTCTCTATATCTCTAAGCTCTCCTATTCTATGTCCGCTTCTTTCCACTTTTGAGCTGTATGCCGGGCCTATTCCTCTTCCCGTTGTTCCTATAGCCTTTGAGCCTCTAAGCCTCTCTTTTGCCCTGTCTATAGCTATGTGATGCTCTAAAATCATATGAGCCTTTTGACTTATAAAGAGTCTTCCTTTCAAATTATCAAACTGTTTCATCTCTTCAATCAAAGCTTTCGGGCTCACTACCACGCCATTTCCGATAATATTTATCGCATCTTTATTTAAAACACCGGAAGGGATTAGATGAAGAGCTATCTTTTTCCCGTCCACTACTATCGTATGACCGGCATTATGGCCTCCCTGATATCTGGCAACAGCATCGTAATTTTGAGCAAGATGATCTACGATTTTGCCTTTCCCTTCGTCTCCCCATTGGATTCCAACTATCAAATCAGCTTTCATCAATCAACCTTATCCATTAATTCTTCTATTATATTATCGGTATATAAAGAAAAACCTACCGCATTTAATCCCTCTATCTGATACGAACCGCCTTTGCCAAGCACTCTGTTAAAACTTACAAGTCTAAAAAAGAGATCTTCATAATATCTCATAGGGCTGTAAAACAGAGGAGCAAAAACAATATTCTCATAAGAGATATTAAAAGATAGCTCTTTCATTTTCAAAATCTCTTCCTTTAAAATATCAGGAACGATTTTTGCTACTTCATCTATCTGCTCTCTTCTTTGCAAAAAAAGAAGCTTCCCAAGCCATGGAATATCTTGATTTAGAATATTCTCTATATGAGCCTTTTTAAAAATATCTATATCGATACCATACTCTTTAGAAATAATTTTTGGAATTTTTATATTGGATATTTGCAAAAGGGGTTTTATGGAGAGTTTGGATAAAATTTTCTCAATACTTAAAAGAATATCTTTTAAATTTCCTCCCTCTATCCATTCGGCGCCTATTTGATAATACTCCAAACTTGGATATTTGAAAATTGGCTGAATATAAAACCACTTTTTATGGCTTGTGCTTCTGCCAAGTCTTTTGGTTATCAATCTTACTACATCCAAAGTGGTATCGGCTCTTAAAGATAGCAGATGATTTTTATTATCTGCAAATCTTACAAGCTCTTTTTCATCTATAAAATCGTGTTGATGATATGAGAAATAGGGAGTTACTATCTCTTCATACCCTTCTTTGCTCAAAACTTCGCTTACACTATTTTCTATAAATCTTTTTAACTTAGCGCTCTGTCCGAAATATAACCTGCTTCCAGAGGGTATTTCGTGTTCGTATATCATAAATTTACCTGAAATGTTTTTTTAAAAAGTAAGGAAGTATAACAAAAATATCTTATAGAGCCTTAAAAATAGTAAAGCTTAAGAACTAAAACTCCAAGAAGAAAAATTAAAAACAAAATTATCGCCCCGTTTATTGTAAATCCTATATCTTCAAAAAAATTTATAGCCCTTAATCTAAGTTCGGTAATAGTAAGTCTTTGTCTTCTTTTATTTCTTGGATCAAGAAAATTAAAAAATAGAAAAAACATAACAATAAAAATTATAAGATTCATAGTATCGTGCTGTTCATGTAACCTGATACCTATCAAAGAGAAGCAAAGCTGTATCATTCCAAGCATTAAAACCGTATAATCTGTATAATCTTTCCAATTTTTTATTCTATGATGCATATGATTCTTATCAGCTCTAAACGGAGATATTCCTCTTTGAAGCCTTCTTATCATAACCGTAAATGTATCTATTAAAGGAAGAGCCGTTAAAAATAAAATCGAAGTTACGCTTATATACTCTATCGCTTTTATGCTAACGGCGGCTATGGAGAAGCCCAAAACCAAAGAGCCGCTATCTCCCATAAATACTTTTGCGGGATTCCAATTAAAAACCAAAAATCCTAAAAGTGCGGCTATCATAAAAAAACTAACCGTAATCATAAAATCATCGAAATGGACATATCCTATATAAAAATAAGAAACAAATATGATTAAAGATATTAATCCGGCAAGCCCGTCAAGTCCGTCTATCAGGTTTAAGGCATTGGTATATCCCACAACTGCTATTACCGTAAAAGGTAAAACCATCCAAGAGTAAAGATATACCGTATAACCAAAATATGTTCCTATATAAGTAATTTTAATATCATCTATAAAATATATAAATAAAGTTGCAACTATTAAAAAAAGAAACTTAACTTTAGGAGAAATTTCATATTTGTCATCTATTACTCCGGCTATAAAAACTACAAAAACACCTAAAAAAAAACCTATATTTTTAATCACTACATCATAATGAAATATTATAACAGTAATTATAAAAGAGAGAAAAATAGCTATTCCAGCTCCCCTAGCCACTGGTTTTGTATGAGAACTTCTATGATTTGGTATATCAACTAAACCTATTTTAAAAGCATATTTGACTAAGAGTGCATTAAGAAGTAAAGATAGAAAAAAAGCAAATAAAGCCTCAATAAGCACATCAAAACCTTTAAAATAAATAAATTAAATAAAAATTTTATAAAACACTCTCTTAAAAAGTATATAAAGATGAAAGAAGCTTTTGCTTTCTTTCATCTTATTTATAAGGAAGATAGTTATATTTGGAAAAACTCTCCGGCAAATACTTAGCTCTAACTCCATTTAATACTATACCTATATGTTTTAATCCATACATTTCAACCATCTCGTTTAAATTTTTCACATAATCTTTTTCAGAATACTCTGACATAAACACAGATAGTGAAACATCCGCATTTTTCATAAGGATTATAGCATCTGTAACAGAGCTAACAGGAGGAGAGTCAATTATGATGTAATCATAATCTTTTCTTAAAATTTCAAAAACTTCCTGCATAATAGAAGAATCTATCAAATCTGAAGGATTCGGAGGAATCGGACCTGAAGTTACTATATCGAGATTTTTAATAGTTTGATGCTCCCAAATTACATCTTTTAAATCATCTTTTCCTGCTAAAACAGTACTCATACCTGATTTGTTAGATAAATTAAAAATTCTATGAAGTTTAGGCCTTCTAAGATCTAAAGATAATATTATAGTTTTTTTCTCACTGTTACCTAACGTAGCAGCTAAATTTGCAGCTATTGTAGTTTTACCCTCTCCAGGAACTACTGAAGTTACCACAACAACTTTGCTTCTATCTCCTCTTGATGCTCCTACAAAATCCAGATTGGTTCTAATCGTCCTTATGGACTCACTGGCTAATGATTGAGGATCTTCTAAAACAAAAAGTTTGTTCGCATTCCTTACATACGGCACAACTCCAAAAATTGGAAGCTTAGTAAGTTCATATATATCCTCTTTTGTTTTGATTTTCGTATCAAAATAGTCTCTTATAAATGCACCTAAAAATCCAAAAATTAAGCCCAAAAGACCGCTTGCAGATAAAACAAACAGTTTAACCGGTTTAATAGGCTGATGAGGCATACTTGCATAATCTAAAATTTTGTTACTTGAAACGGTAGCCGCTTTATTAATAGACATCTCAGCCTGTTTTTCCAAAAGATAGGAATATGTCTTCTCGTTTACAAGATATTTTCTTTTTAAATCAGCTAAAACTCTCTCTTTTTCCGGAAGCTTCATAAGTCCCGTCTCTTGAGTGTAAATGATATCTTCTAAAGATTTCTTCTTCTCTTTGACACTTTCATACATACTCTCAATTGTATCTTCCAAAGCTCTCTTAAGCTCATCTATCTGAGAACTGATTTTTATCACATCCGGATGATTTTCGGTAAAATCTACTAAAAGCTCATTCTTTTTATTGATTTTAGAGATTAAATCAGTAAGCATTTTTTCAATAACTGGATAATCGGCACTCAAACTGCTTATAGCGCTATAATTGCCTTTTTGAAATTCTTCATAAATTATTTTAAGATTGTTTTCTTTTAATGTAAGGTCATTAAGTTCAGATTCAAGTTTGCTTAGCTTCTTTAATGTAACATCAGATTCGATTCCAACATCTACAATATTATTTTCCTCTTTGAAATTTTCAAGTTTAATAGCCGATTCTTTAAGTTTTTTGCTCACTTTTTTCAATTGATCCTCTATAAAAGCTAAAGCTTTTGACGCTTCACTTGTCTTTTGATTTACTGTTTGTTCTAAATACTCTCTTGTTAGATTATCAAGAAAATCTTTAGCTCTTAAAGGATTGGTATCATCAAAAACAAGCTTAATTACCGCAGCATTTTTAGTCGCAGAAAAAACATCCAAATTATCATTTATCTGTTGAATTAGCTGATATTTTGGTTGCGAAAAGAAATAGTAATAACCATTTTTAAAATCCTTAATTTTATTAATCGTTAAAGAAAAATAATCATTATCTATCTTTTCACCAAATTTATGAACTTCTTTATAGATAAGTTTTGGTTTTAAAGTTCCAAAAAGAGACATTATTTTATCTTTTATTTTTGAAAAAATAGAATCTTTGGTTTGAAGCAAGAAAGTATTAGCATCAATCTGCTTTACTATAAATTTTCTATTATAAAAAATAGGATCTTTAACTACAAGATTTTCTACTTTAAAAGGAGCGTTTTTATATAACTCCTCTTTTTTTAAACCATTTTTAGTAAAATATCTTATATTATAGTTTACCGCATCTATAGCTTTATCTATTAAATTTCGAGATTTTAATATCTCTATTTCTGTATCTATTAAACTTGCTTCCGTATCAAGTCCCATTGCCCTAATTACGGAAGTAAACCTAAGATCCAATCTCTCTTTACTAACTTTAACGGTAGCTTCCGATTCATAAACCGGTGTCGCCATATAGTTATAAAACGCCCCTCCTATCAAAAACAGGAGAGTCGTCAACAAAATCATAAGTTTATGTCTTTTGATTACCTTGAAAATTTTTTGAATATCTCCGTTATTTTTGCCAACCGATATTTGTGCTGCACTACTCATCTTCCTCTACCTTTCTTTTACTTATATGTATCGTTAACATTAAACATATAGGTATTTGTCAACTCTTTGCCTGTAAATAAAGCCGTCAAAATTCTTGTTACGAAATCAACAGAAGGCATCATATCCGCTATTGCTAAATTTGTAGCTCTCATATTATTAGGCATTACATAAACAACATCATTTGGATAAAGAGTTAAATTCGCTCTTGATAATTTATTTAATTTTGTAAGATCCACATTTACTACTATCGGATGGGAAGGGGTTCCCCTTATAATTTTAATGCTGTTTCTTTTGGCAAAATCGGTAAAACCTCCAGCGTCTGCTATAGCTTCAACTACACTCATAACTTCATTAGTAATTGGAACTTTTCCAGGTCTTCTAACTTCTCCTAAAACATACACTCTTTTGTTTAAAACTTCTAAATACATATGAGCATTTTTAATATATTTAGAGTATTCATTTATCAAAAGATTAGTAGCCTCCTGCACAGTTAACCCTGCAATTTTTACAGTTCCTATAAGAGGCATTCTAACAGTTCCGTCCGGATTTACCAAAATACCTATTCTGCCCGCAGTAATAGCGGATCTTATATCTCTGGTGCTAAGTTCGGGATGATTATAAAATAAAATGGAAAGCCTATCATTTGGAACTATTTTATATTGATAGGGTTTTACAAAATACTCCTCTGTATAATTTATGTCTTTAATTTTCTGGGGCTCCCCTTGAAAAAGTATAAACTCCCTTTTTTTTGCCGCACAACCTCCAAAAAGTAAAATTAAAAAGAGAGCAAACCCCACGAATCTAAACAACTTCATCGTTCATCCTTTTTTACGTTTTACATATCTTATTACTATTTATTATTATAGGTAAAAAAACTTTATTATACGATTAAAATTTAAATGAAAAAACCAAAATGTTCTTTTATAAAAATAAAAGAATTTTTAATTTTTTAAATAAAACCTTGAAAAAACTTTATCATTTATTAATATATTTTAACAACACCAGAAAAATTTTATTTACTGTTAAAATTAAAAGTAAATATTATTTTACACTCTTTTTTAAAAAAGATAACGGCTAATTTTGCCTTTTTTAATTTGTTATAACCTTCAGCATAAAAATAATCTTTAATTTCTATTTTTTCTGCTCCTTCTATTTTTATATTCGATAAATCTGTTTTTATAATATTATTTCTTAAAATTACTTTAACAGAAGGATGAAAATGCAAATATGATATGATATCTAAACCTTTTCTCACATTTCTAACATTCTCTATAAAATCGGTTATAATCATTTTATTTTTAAAATTCTCAAACCTTCTTTTATGAAGAAACCCTATTTTTTCATATCCGTCATGAGAAGCCTCAATAAAATCCTTCTCTTCTTTTAGAGAAACTATCTTAGCTCTTCTTGCAACTCTAAAACTCGACCAAACTTCTGACTGTTCAAAATCTCCTATTTTAACGGTATTGTGAGCTGCAGTTGATCTTTCTATAAATCTTCGCTCATTATTCTCATAAGTAGAAATTCCCGTATCTACTATAAAAGGTCTATTTTTTACATATAAAACAAAACTAAAAGTATCGCTGTGAGCATGTCCTGGAATATAATCTGGACCTATATTCCCAACATCAAAAACCATCTCCCAATCATTTTCTGTAAATTTTCTATATCCGCTCTCTTTTAAAACTCCTCTTTTACTAAAAACGATACCAAGCCTTTTTGCGTAATCGTTTAAATCTTTTGTATTTGGAGCTATATTTAAAGCCGAATCGTTTAAAAGAGGAATATCTCCGCATCTAAAAGTCATCTCATTTAGCCAAGAGAGCATTTTTTTAGCCTTATCTTCCAATAAATCCTTTAAAGAGCCGAAAATTTTAGGATTATTTTTTACAAGATTGAAAGCATCCAATACTCTAAACAAAATTAATTGATGATACATCAAAGAGAGTTCAAAATGAGCCCCGTCATCTAAAATCTCCTCTTCTAACTCCCTTTTAATAATATCTTCGGCCAATTTATAAAGATTTTCATCATTAAAATAGTATGCTCCAAATAAAAGAGAAAAGCCGTTTTCCAAAATATGGTTTCCAAGAACATGATATTCCAAATTATCGGAGAGTATCATATATTGCGCAAAAAGAGAATCATCAATTTTTTTATCTTCTATTCTGTGATAAGTTAAAAACTTTATCCAATTTATGCCTCTAAGAGATATCGGATAAGGTTCCAATCCCTCTTTGTTACTCTCTATATCATCAATAAATTTATTAATTAAATCAAGCCCTTTTTCTCTGCTCATATCTTTTTGAAAAAGAAAGTTAAAATAATTAAGATTATAAGCCCAAAGCTTTCCATGCTTGGAAAAATTCCAATCTATCTTATCAAAACAGTAAGAGAGATTTAAAAAATCAAAACAATATTTTCCCTCCTTTTCATAAAAAGAGGGAAAACTCTCTATGCTTCTTTCTAAAGAGAGTCTTATACTTTTTGAAGGAAGGAAGAGAGGATATTTAAAATCCTTTAGTTTTCTAAATTTATCTCTTCCAATATAGTAGATTCTGTATTTAATTTGCTCTGGTTTTAGATATTTTAGAGTATGATAATATTTAAGAAGCTTGCTCATATTCCCTACTTTTTGCTTTTCTGAAAGCCTCGACATCAAGTTTTTGAACCACAAGTATTCTTTTACCTCTTTTTGATTTTTCTATTTTATCTTTAAATTTTATCTCAAATTCAATAGCCCCTTTTACCTGATCTTCCATCTGCTTTTTCATAATATCTTTTTTTACCTTCTCAGGATGTTCGCTTTGAACAAAGAGTATGACTTTGCCCGGAGTATCTTGGTAAAACTGAGCTTGATCCACATAATCGTAAGAGTTGTAATGGCCGGCTCCTATGGATAAAATAGAGATTACATTTCCCTCTTTTGTAACTAAATACTCCTGAATTCTTCCCCTTATATCGCCGACTTTTTTTACAACCGAAGTTCCGGGATAAAATTCAACCTCCCCCTCTATATAATCTTGAGTTTTATAATTGATATAAGGCATTACAATATTATCAAAAGAGAGAGTTACTATCTCATCGTCTATAATTTGAGTAAGACCGTAAGAGCCAAAAAAGTGGTAAAACCCGTGATCTATTTTATAAGCCATTGTATTTCTCTCGGTATGGCCGTAATGAGACAACACAGAACATTTAAAAAACTCTCTCATATCATCTATATATTCTGGAAATACGCTTTCGGATATTAAAAATACTCCCTGAATATTCTCTATCGTATTGATACCTTTTAATCTGCATGCCTTCATAAAAGACAAAACGGCGCTCGGATATCCGTAGAAAAATTTCGGTTTAAATCTTTTTATCTCTTCTACTATCTTTTCTATATAAGGAACTTCAAGATAGTTGCCTGAGGGCTGAAGATAGTTATCGACCATCTCATAATCCCAATAGATTCCTTTATCGGGATCGGCTGTCTCTCTTCCTCTTAAAGCAACGGTTCTGTCTCTATATTTATAGCCGAGCCTCTCAAAAGAGTATAAGCTGTAAGCCTTCTCTTTTGCTCTTGAAATTCCCAAAGGAGCATACATTTTCATAGGAGTCGAGCTACTTCCGCCTGTATAATACGCGACAGGTTTATCAAACTTGTCTGTGTATAAATTATCAAGCTCTTTTTGAATAATAGGCTTCGTTAAAAACGGAAGTTTTTTTAAATCATCAAAATGTTTAAAATCCTCCGCTTTAAATCCTCTCTCTTTAAAAATTTTCTGATAATAAGGAATATTCTCCTCAGCAAATTTTAAAGTTTCCAGGGTTTTATTAAACATAAAATCCATTTTATAAGTATCATCCGAGCTTTCAAATTTCTCTAAAATTGCTCTATGTTTGTCATACTCTTTTCCAAATCTTACACTAAGAGGCAAAGAACCGTATAAATCTCCCATAAAAGATCTAACAGATCTTGGCAACTTAAAATATAAATTTCTATACAGATGAAATACGCTATCAATATCCATTGACCAACTCCAAAAATTTTTTTGTTCTTTTCATAGAATCAAAAGGCTCAAAAGCCTTATAAGCCTCTTTTACAAATCGGCCGTAATTATCTTCGTTAAAGACTCTCATAGCCTCATAAATCTGCTTGGAACTTCCGACATCTATTAAAATACCGCTCTTTTTATCTTCTACAATCTCTTTTAAAGATGGAAGTTTGGTAACTATAACCGGAATTCCAAGAGAAAATGCCTCTATCACTATTCCAGGATACCCCTCCCTATAGCTTGGCAAAATAAGCACATCATAATTTTTCAAAACATCCAATACCTCATGGGATAAAAGAGCCCCTTTATAGTTTGCTTTATAGTTTTTAAAAGAGTCTTCATTAAATTCATTATTATAAAAGAATCCGTAAACATCCAAAGTATAGCTATCATCCATCATATTTGAAGCTTCCAAAAGCTCTTTTACGCCCTTTTCCTCTCTTACTTGGCTCATAAAAACAAATCTTTTTCTAAATTTTCTATTTAAATTTGGCTCAATCTTTCTCTCTCTTACATTTGGAAACCAATAGGTATTTGGATTAAACTTTTTAAAATACTCTACAAGATATTTTGTTTCAAAAAAATTAACATCTGAATTTTTCAAAATATATTCAATATCTTTTTTAATTAAGAAATTTCCCTTTTCATAAACCTGATTAAAATTTCCCGCAAATTTTCTAAGACTAACGCTTTTATTAAAAAGTTTGGAGAAAAATATAACAAAAGGAGCCAAAAAAATATAGTGATTTATTGTTCCATGAATAGAGATGTGATCGAAATCTTTAAAATTTTTCAAAAACTCCCCCATAGCGCTAAACCATGCATGAATAAAATTTTTGTAATTAAAAGCATTTGTATCTATTGCTTTATACTCCACTCCAAGCTTATTTAAATCATCAAGCAATCTTTCAAAAAGTATCATAGTCCCGCCTGTAATTGTGGGATCGCTCTTTGTTAGTCTTGGACCTATTAAAAGAAGTTTTTTCATTTACTAAAGCTCCACTAATTCTTTATATATCTTCATATACTCTTTTGCTGTATGTTTAATAGAATATTTTTTATCAAAAATACTCTTAATCTTGTTCCTATCTATTAACGGATTTAAAAGAAATTTTTTTATAGCCTTTAAAAAAGAAATCTTATCAAATCCCTCAGCCATATAACCGTTTACTCCATCCTCTATGACATCAACCACTCCTCCAGCAGGAGTAGTAATAACCGCTTTCCCTGCCGACATAGCCTCAAGCACTACTATCGGAAGCCCCTCATATTTGGATGAAAGGACCATCGCATCGCTTAAAAACAGATAATCTCCTATATTTGACTTTTCTCCCATAAAAAATATTCTATCTTTGGATTTTACAAGCTTTTTGCATTCGTTATAATACTCTCTCGCCGGGGTTCCCTCTTTTCCCTCATAACCTATCATAAGAAGCAAAATATCAAAATTTTCGCTAATTAACTCCTCAAAAGTTTCTATTAGCATCTTTTGATTTTTCTGCTCTCCAAATCTTCCTATATGAACAAATACTTTCGTATTCTCATGCTTTTTTAAAATATTTATCTCTTCTTTAACACTTTCAAAAATATCACTCTTTTTAACCTCTTTTGTTCCATTATATACAAGCTTGTTAAATTTTTTTCCATACTCCTTTTGTATGCTCTCTAAAACTTCATGGCTTATAGCAACAGGAGTAAAATTAAAAAAATTATATAAAATTTTATAAAGAAATCTATAAGGTTTTCCTATCTCTTTATAAGCCAAATTATGAACTGTATGAACGTTAGAAATAGAGAGCCTAATAAGAGGCAAAAATGAGTAAACCTGGGCTCTTAAATGGGTATGTGAAACATCTGGTTGAATCTCTTTTAAAAAATCAAACAATTTTTGAACTACTTTTAAATCATACCCTTTCTCTTTTTTTAAGCTTACACACTTTACAGAAGGGAGAAGTTTTTTATAAAGCATAGAGTTTTTCGCATCTCCCAAAACGCAAAGAAAAACTTCATTTCCTTCTATCAAAGAGAGCTCATTGCAAAGATCTATACAAAACTTCTCCGCCCCTCCGGTATAGAGTTCTGTGATTATATGAACTATTTTCATGCTAACACCACCTCTCCTTCAGGCTCCCTAAAGGTATTTACCACATTGGTATAGATAGCGATAGAAAGCCAGAAATATTTATCATAAAATATTCCCAAAGTAAGACCCATAATAAGATATGAAAGAGTTGAGGCTTGAAGCCAGAAATAGTCTGAATGAATAATCTGAAAATAATGAGTTTTAAACAAAACTCCCACAAACAGTAAAAAAGCTACAAAAGTTAAAGCCCCAGATTCTGCAAAAAGTTTTACATAAATATTATGAGCAGCCCTTGCACTTTTATCTAAATACCCTTTTCTTAAATATTTTGGATTATGCTCGGCAAAAGCTCCCATTCCAACACCAAACCAAAAATTATGTTTTATCATCTCCCATCCAGCGCTCCAAGATTTATATCTCATCTCGGCAGTTGCGGTAGAATGGGTTCTTCCCATAAAATCTTTAATAAGTTTCATATTTGCCACATCAAACACTATAAAAGCCACAACTAATAGAATAGATATAATCATTGATTTAATAGATAAAAAAGCTTTTAAATTTTCCCTATACCTAACTAACCCTATATATAAAAGTAGAATAATTAATGTTAAAACTGCCGATTTCGATCCAGCTTTCAAAAGTCCATATAACCCAAAAATTACAGAAGAGAGTAAAAAAGGAATATTTCTGTTTTTTGTATAAAGATAAACAGATAGAAAAATAAAAGATACAACTTGTGCGGCAAATTCGTTTGGATCTCCCGTTCCTCCGGTTGTTCTAAATGTCCATGGAGATATAGGCTCGTTAAAATAGCATATGACAATGGAAGACATTACCGAAACCCATACAAAATATAAAATCTTCTCTATCTCTTTATAAAAAGCAAAATAGTAAAAAATAACAAATATTGCAATTATCAGATAGATATTTGCTTCCAAATCAACTCTTAAATCCCTAAGCTCTACTATAAGCATAGAGCCTACAAGCAGGGCATACAAAATCAAAAAGGTTCTGGTTATTCCCGTCAAAGATTTAGCAAAACCTTTTATTATTCCAGATATGTTGGTAACTATAAAAAGAACCATAATAGCTTTTAAAATATTATCCCCAAACATATCCACCATAAAATTATCATTAAACATACTAAAGATAAATATAAAAAGTATAAAATCATTAATTATTTTTAAAAGCCCCATAAGCTGCTTCCTTTCTTTTGACTCTATTTAAAACGAGTCTGGCAAATATAAATTCGACAAAAACAATCCAAAAATTTATAAGAGCAAACCCGAAAATGGGATTTATGTCAAAAAAGAGCCTTACGCTTATAACAACTAAAATTAATCTAACTATATTTAACTTTAATTCTAATATATTATAGTTAAAAGTTTTAGACAAAAGTGTAAAAAGACTATAATAGGATATTACCATGTTAGAAAAAATCAAAATAAAAACAAATATTGCTGATTGATATGTAAGATAGGAGGGCTTTATAAGCCAAACAACCGCCGCTACCAAAAAAGAGAATATTACGCAAAAAGGAAAATAATATACTCTATAACTTTTTATTTTATTAATATAATTAGAAATATTTTTAATCTCTGAAATATTGAACTTAGATATAAAATAAGTCCTAATAGAAGTTATAAAAATCAATATAAGTCCCAAAAAACTCATAGCATATCCAAGCTCAGCCAGTATGGAATATTCTTTTTTATCAGTTAAATATAATATTAAATATCTGCTTGTATATATAAACAAAGCCCCTATCACATAACTTAAAAATGAATAAGTTACATATTTTTTTACTCTATTTGCATAGAGCGATAATTTTATTTTACCTCTTATTATATCCAAAAGAGGAGAAAGATTTCTTATATTTTCAAAAAAATTTCTAAAAAAAACATATAAAAACGGGACTATAAATAAAAGCAAAACTATCTCTTCTAATGATTTTATGCTAAATAAAAATATATAAATTAAAAAAGCAACTCTTAAAACAAGAATTCCAAGAGCATTTAAGAAAATGGATTTAACATTTGATTTGGCTAAAAAGTAGCTCTTTATAAAAACCCATGATAAAAGAGCCATAGCCGCAAAATAGATAAAATCCTCTCTTAAATCTATATCTTTTATATGCAAAATAGGCTCTATCAAATTGCCAAAAAAGGTATATGCAAAAAGAAGCATCAAAAGAAAAACAGCAGTTTGAAAAAAAGCGTTTATAGTATCGGAAATTGCATAAAGCTGTCTGAATCTAAGAAAGCTTACAGTAAGCCCAAACTCAAACACAAAAATCATAAGCATTATGACATTCAAAGCGGAAGAGAAGTGAGCCATCGAAATCTTATCAAGCATATAGGGAATGGATAGAACCACTACATAAGTAGAAAAGCTATATATAATATTTGATATTAGATATACAAAACTCTCATGCTTTAAAACTTTTAAAATTTTATCTTTCATTCACTAAATTTTCTTTTCCCATTCAAGAGCGCTTTTGCAAATTAGCTTTAAATCATCATATTTTGGAGTCCAGTTTAGTTTCTCTTTTATTTTTTTGTTTCCGGCTATCAAAACAGCGGGATCTCCCTCTCTTCTTTTAGTAATTTCAACTTTAAAATCAACTCCGCTTACCTCTTTCATAGTATTTACAACCTCTTTTACGCTAAAACCGTGCCCATAGCCGCAATTAAAAATATCGCTTTTTTTATTTTCTTGAAGGAAACTTAGAGCTTTTAAATGAGCGTCAGATAAATCTTCCACATGAATATAATCTCTAATACAGGTTCCGTCAAAAGTTGGATAATCATCTCCAAAAATATAGATTTTATCCCTTTTTCCAAGAGCAGTCTCTGCCGCCACTTTGATTAAATGAGTGGCATCTTTTGTAGACTGTCCTATCTTTCCATCAAGAGCCGCACCGGCTACGTTAAAATATCTTAATGCTATATAATTAAAATCCTTATATGCTTTAGAAGCATCTCTTAAAATGGTCTCGCTCATTAATTTGCTCATACCATAAGGATTTATAGGAGAGAGCAAAGAGTTTTCAGTAATTGGCATTTTAGATATATCAGGCTCTCCGTAAACAGCAGCGGTAGAAGAGAAAACAAAATTGTTTACGCCGTATTTAACGCACAGTTTAATTAAATTTGCCGTATTTGCCGTATTATTTAGATAATATTTTAAAGGATTCTTTACGCTTTCTGGAACTATCAAGCTTGCTGCAAAATGAATTACCGCATCAAATCTTCTTGCTTTAAAAATTCCTTCAATCTCATCAAAATTGCTAAGATCAGACTTAATAAAATCTCCGTATAAAACGGCGCTTCTAAATCCTGTAACCAAATTATCCAAAACGGTAAGATTATAATCTGTTTTCTCTCCAAGCTGTTTTACTACGTGAGAGCCTATATATCCAGCTCCCCCCGTTATTAAAATATTCATTTCTCTTTGTCTCCTAAAGTTTACCTGAAATTATAATAAATTTTTTATTTTATATCGCTTAATTAATATTGTTTTTTTCCAAAAACTCGCTTCTAACCATTCTTCTAAGACCCTCTTCCAAAGAGTAGGGAGGTTTAAAACCGCTTTCTTGAAGTCTTTTGGTAGAAATCGTCGTATCGGCCGCAAATTTTTTTATTCTAATTGAGCTTATCGGAAATTTTTTACCGGTTATTTTAGAGGCCAAATCAAAAGCATATCCTCCCAAAAGACCTATAAAATAGGGAATTTTAAATTTAATCTCCCCTTTTTTCATTTCGCTTCTTATTATATTTACAATCTCTATTCCTTTTAAATCGGGTTTATCAGCAAAATTATAAAGAGTTAACCCCTCTTTTGCATCAATCATATCCAAAAGAAGCTTTGCAATATTTCCCACATAACCCATAGATTTTTTATTCTCTCCGCTTCCAACCATTATAAACTTATCAAGATAGATTTGTCTCATCAGATTATAAACATTGCCTCTGTTATTCTCCCCGAAAATTACGGAAGGTCTTATAATAACCAAAGATCTGCCCTCATCTTTTTCAAGCCATTTTAAAAATACCTTCTCAGCCTCATATTTTGTTCTTCCATACTCATTAAATGGCATTGGTTCAAAACTCTCATCCGGCTCTCCTCTGTTTAAGCCGTAAATTGCCACTGAACTTGTAAAAATAATCTTTTTTATTCCATTTGCATCCGCAGCCTCTACCACATTTTCAGCCCCGCCTACGTTAACCTCTTCATACAAAGAGATAGGGGTTACATTATCGGCATGTTCGGCGGCTAAATTGTATATTACATCCATTCCCCTGCTTGCTTTAATCAAAGCCTCTTTATCTCTCACATCTCCCAAAATAACCAAATTGGGATACTTTTTGCTATCTCTTTTATCAAAAATTTTAACTTCATGTCCCGCTTTTAAAAGCTCATCTATGAGTCTTGTTCCTATAAATCCGCTTCCTCCCGTTACCAATACTTTCAAATCTATCTCCCTTCATTTAAAACTTCATCAACTATTTTAGTAAGCTTCTTAGCTTCTTCTTCTCTTATAAAATTATTTTTTATAAAATCTCTATTTTTATAAGATATATCAAAATTTTTATCTTTTAAAAATAAAATGGCTCTCTTTAGCTCCTCTTTGTCATTAGGTTTTATAGAAAAGCTGTTTTCAAGTTTTTTTACAAAATCAGCCGCAACTCCGACTCCTCCGTAAATTATCGGAAGTCCCACAGAGGCATATTCATAAAGTTTTGACGGCATTGCCGAGACAAATTTCTCATCAAGCTGCGCATACAACACAGAGGATTTTTCATAATATTCCAATATTTCGCTCCATGACTTCTTACCGGGCATATTTACATTTTTAATATCGTTTTTTTGAATATAGTTTTTTAACTCTTCAAACTCAACTCCGCTGCCTATTATATTAAAACTAATATCAGGAAGTTCTTTTGCGCACTCAACTAAAACCTTTAAATTTTGAGCTATTCCTATATTTCCAATATAGGTTACAGTAAATCGATTAGATCTTTTTATGGGAATATTTGATAGAACCTCAAATTTTTCTCTCTCTATCCCATTAGATATTATACAAATATTTTTTACTATTTTATTGCAATTTAGCCATTTTTTCTCATTTTCATTAGTAACTAAAATAAAATCATATTTTTTTAAACTTAAAAGCATAATTTTTCTTAGAATAATTTTTACGACTTTTTGAAAAAGACTTTTATCGTTCAAATATTCCCAAACCAAATCCCTTATATCTATTATTTTTTTACCCCTTACCAAAAAAGCCACTAAAGGTATCATAAACATATAAGGTGCTGTGGCTATCGTTAAATCGCTTTTTTGGGTTTTAGAAAGAGATATTAATTTATATATATAACTCATTTCAAAAAAAGCTCTTTTGACAAAATTTTTAGCATCAAAATTTTTCTGATTTATATAATAAACTTCCAAATTTTCACCATATTTCATAAAAGTGGCTCTCTTCTCTCCCCTCTCTCCCAAAGCAAAAATATTTATTTTATAATGTTTGGAAAGCTCTTTTACATAAGTTACCACTCTGTTTGTAGCAGCAGTATTCTCCGGTAAAAAGTGGGAAGTTAAAAAATTAATTTTTTTCAAATTTTTCCTTTAACAAGCTTATAAAATTTTTATTTAATATAAGTAAACAGTATAGCAAACTTATTTTTAATACATTATAAAGAAGAAAATATGAAACTATTTTTCTAAAAAATAAAAGATATTAATTAAAGCTAATTAAAGAAGAGGAGGAGTTAGAGAAGTCTCTTAGCTCTCTCTTTTATATTTTCGATTGTAAATCCAAAATGTTTAAACAAATCAGAAGCTTTGCCGCTTGCTCCAAAACTCTCCATACAAAGCACATCATCAGCATATTTATACCACTCATTTGCACTTGCGGCCTCTACTGCCAAAACCTTGGTATTTGGATCTATAACCTTTCTTTTATACTCCTCATCCTGCTCGCAAAAAAGCTCAAAACAGGGAGCGCTTACAATATTTGCCGCAATATTTTCATTCTCCAAATGGCATCCAGCCATCAATGAAGGCATAACCTCGCTGCCGCTTGCAATAATTGTAATTTTAGCGTTTTCTCTCTTTTTCACTATATAAGCGCCTTTTCTAACCTCTCCAAAATCTCTTTTTGGTTTTAGAGTTTTAAGTTTTTGTCTGCTTAATACAAAGCCGCAAGGTTTGTTAAGCTCTAAAGCAACCCTCCAGCACTCTACATTTTCGCTTGCGTCTGCCGGTCTGAAGGTGTAAAAATTTGGCAAAGCTCTAAACTGGCTTAAATGCTCTATTGGCTGATGAGTAGGACCGTCTTCTCCAACTCCGATACTATCGTGAGTCCATATAAAATAGTTTTTTGTTTTCATTAAAGCCGCAAGTCTGACAGAAGGCTTCATATAATCGCTAAAAACAAAAAAGGTGGCGCAATAGGGGATTACCAAACCGTAAAGAGCCATTGCGTTGCAGATAGCTCCCATCGTATGCTCTCTTATTCCAAAATGAAAATTCCTTCCATTTGGAAAATCTCCCATATTTTCAAGATAACTTTTGTTAGAAGGGGCTAAATCAGCACTTCCTCCAATGAACCCTGGAACGGCTCTGGCTATTGCGTTTAAAATCTTATGATTGCTCTCTCTTGTGGCAATCTCCTCTCCCTCTTTAAAAATAGGCCAAGATATTTTTGAGAAATCTGGATTTTGCAAAGCCCTCAAAGCTTCGTTTTGCTCTATTAAAGGAGCCTCTTTTAAAAGCTTCTTCCACTCTCTTTCATACAATTCGCCCTTTTCTTTAGCGCATCTGAATCTAATCAAAACATCTTCAGGAACATAAAATTTCTCTTTGGCAGGAAAACCGGCCGCCTCTTTTGATTTTTCTATCACCTCTTCCCCCAATGGAGCTCCGTGAGTGTGAGGATCTCCCTCCATTCCGACAGCTCCTTTGGCAATAACTGTGTGGGCTATTATTAAAACAGGTTTTCCTTTAATCTCTTTGGCTAAGGATATCTTTTTATCTATATCTTCATAATCGTGTCCCCTGCATTCTAAAACTTCCCAATTTTGAGCCAAAAATCTCTTTTTTACATCCTCATTCCAGGCAATGGAGGTATCTCCCTCTATTGTTATATGATTTGAATCATATATTAAAATAAGATTGTCCAAAGCAAATCTTCCCGCAAGCGCGCAAGCTTCATAGCTTATGCCCTCCTCCAAATCTCCGTCGCCGCAAAAGCAGTATATTTTATGATCTATAAGTTTTGCCGTTTCGCTATTTACTAAATTTTGAACATACTTCTCAGCCATCGCAAATCCAACGCTGTTTGCCACGCCTTGCCCCAAAGGACCGGTTGTTATCTCCACTCCTGGAATCTCTCCAAATTCAGGATGTCCGGGAGTTTTGCTTCCAAGCTGTCTAAAATTTTTCAAATCCTCCATAGAGATATCGTAGCCGCAAAGATAGAGCCACGAATAGATCATTGCTGAAGCGTGTCCCCCGCTAAATACGACTCTGTCTCTATTTAACCATTTGGGATTGTTTGGATTGTGTTTTACATGATAACTAAAGACGCTCAATACATCGGCAAGCCCGAAACAAACGCCCGGATGGCCGCTGTTTGCCTTTTGAATCATATCGGCGGATAAAAATCTTATAGTATTTGCCATTTTGGCAAGCATTTGTCTATCTTCCATAAAAGTTATCCTTATTTGAAATATTTATTAACGATATTTTGGAGTCTCTCTCTAAGAAAAGGATTTAGATCTGCAAGCTTATTTTCTACAACTTCTATCATTTGAGCCTTTTTCTCTTTGGTTTTTTCTATTCCGAAAAGATTTACAAAAGAGTTTTTGTTTATATCGTTATTTGCAGGCTTTCCTATCTCTTTGCTATCTTTTGTGGCATCTATCAAATCGTCTTCTATCTGAAACAAAAGTCCCAAATCGATGCCTATTTTATATAAAAGATCCTCTATCTCTTTTGAAGTATTGCAGATAATTGCCCCCATCTTTAAACTTGCGGCAATAAGCTTGGCGGTTTTATGAATATGTAAAAATTTAAGTTTTTCAAAATCAAGTTTTTTATTTTCAAAATAGCAATCTATCGCCTGTCCCAAAACCATTCCGTAAGCTCCGCCGTTTAAAGAGAGCTCTTTTATAAGTCTTATTTTAACCTCATCTGACAAAGCGGCGGTAGAGAGAACATAAAAGGCGTGCGTATTTAAAGCATCCCCCACCAAAGTTGCCGTAACCTCGTCATAAGTTACGTGAAGAGTGGGATGTCCTCTTCTTAAAGAAGCATTATCGAAAATCGGAAGATCGTCATGAATAAGAGAGTATGTATGAATATATTCAATCGCAGCGGCAGCAGAAAATGCGTTTTTTAAAAGCAAAGGCTCATAAGCTTCAACCACGCTTAATAGAAGATAGGGTCTAAATCTTTTGCCCCCCGCTTTTAGCATCTCCACGAGAGCTTTCTGAAAATATGGATGAAAACTTTCAACCTTAGGCAGTGTGGAGATAAGATAATCTTCAAATTCCAAAAGAATTTTATCTTTCAAAAATCTCTACCTTCCAAATCCGCCAAGTTTTCCAAACATCTGCATAGCCATATTCTTTTTATCTTCTTGCACCATATTCAAAACATCATTTACGGCGCTTATTAAAAGAATCTGCATAGAATCCTTATCTTCAAGCAAGGAGTCGTCTATCTCTATGTCTATAATCTCGCCTTTGCCGTTTGCTTTTACTTGAACCAAACCGCCTCCGCTTTTTGCAATATACTCCTTGCTTTCCATGTCCTCTTGAAGCTTTTTGGCTTCCTCCTGGGCTTTTTCAAACATTTTGCCCATTTGTGAAAGATCTATTTTATCAAACATAATCCAAAATCTTCTCTATTTTATTGTTTTCTCCGACTAAAACCACAGAAGGCTTAAAAGAATCGGCCTCCTCTAAAGTTAAAAGGGTATAGGCTATTATTATAATCTTATCGCCTATTTCAGCTTTCCTTGCGGCTGCGCCGTTTAAACAGATATCCCCTTTTCCCCTCTCTCCTCTTATTACATAGGTGGAAAATCTCTCGCCGTTATTTATATTTACTATATCCACCTTTTGGCCGACTTTAAGCTTAGCTTTTTCTAAAAGCTCCTCATCTATTGTTATGGAGCCTACATAATTTAAATTAGCATCCGTAACCGTTGCCCTATGAATTTTACTATAGAGCATCTCAATTTGCATTTTACGCCTTTCCGGCCATCTTCATCATCTCTATCGGAGAAATGGCCTTATCCCAAAAATCTTCGGGAATCAAATACTCCTCTACAACTTTTCCTCCGATAATATGCTCATCTATTATTCTATCAATTTTCTCTTTTGTTAATCCCACATACATATAGTGTCCGGGCTCTACTAACATAACAGGCCCAAGCTGACATCTGTTAAGACATGAAGTTCTAATAGGCTGAACTGTGGCTATAAGCCCTTTTTCCATCAATCTTTGTCCCAAATGCTGAAAAAGATCTCTTGTATTTTCATTTACGCAACTTGGTTTTGGCATGCCCGGAGGCGAACTTTGCTCACATTTAAAAAGATAAAATGCTGGTTGTGGTATCCCCATAATCTCCCCTTTTTTAAAATTTCTATGCAATTGTATCAAAAAAATTAATTTTTACAAAAACTTAAAACAGCCTCTTTGGCTATTTTTCTATCATCAAAAGGGATTTTCTCTCCCCCTATCTCCTGATACTCCTCATCCCCTTTTCCCAAAATAACTACAACCTCATCCTCTTTTGCATCCCTTATGGCCATCTGTATAGCTTTCTTCCTATCCAAAACCGCCAAAACGTTATCTGTTCTATCAAATCCCATAGCGATATCCTCTATAATTTTAAGAGGCTCTTCGCTTCTTGGATTATCGCTCGTTACATAGATCTTTTTGGCATATTTTTGAGCCGCTTTTGCCATAAGAGGTCTCTTTTTTCTATCCCTGTCTCCTCCGGCTCCAAAAACTACTATAAGCTCTCTGTCGCTTAGAGCGCTTAAAACCTTCTCCATTCCGTCAGGAGTGTGGGCAAAATCGACAATTACAAGAGGCTTATCGCTTACAACCTCCATTCTTCCGCTAACTCCCCCAAAACTCTCAACCGCTTTTGCTATCTCTTTTAAAGAGTTTTTAGTAATCAGCTTCACTGAAGCCATTGCAGCTAAAATATTGTATAAATTAAATAATCCATAAAGTGAGGAATAAAACTCCACGCTCTCTCCAAGATGAGTTACAATTCCCTTTATTCCCTCTCTTAAAGAGTAGGCCGTAACGATAAAAGAGGCCGCTTCGTTTAAAGCGTAGGTATAGCAGTTTTTGAGAGAATATTTTATATTTTTATCCTCTCTGTTTATAAGCTTTAAAGAATCATCGCTAAAAAAAGAGCTTTTAACCTCTATATAATTTTCCATTGTTTTATGGTAATCGAGATGATCTTGTGAGATATTGGTAAAAACTTTAAGAAAAAAAGGCAAAGCCTCTATTCTGTTTTGAGAGATAGCATGAGAGCTAACTTCCATTATAAAATATTCACATCCTCTTTTTTTAGCCTCTAAGAGATTCTTTAAAGTCGCTAAAATGGGAGGCGTTGTCAAACTTTTCTCTTCTATCCTCTCATCATTTGCAAAAAATCCTCTTGTTCCCTGCAAAGCGGCCTTATATCCCAAATCAAGCAAAATAGAATATATCGCAGCCGCTGTAGTGGTTTTGCCGTTTGTGCCGGTAATTCCGACTATCTTTATCTTATCCAATTCAAAAAATTCTATAACCTCTTTTACAGTGACAATGAAAGCGGGAGATTTGCTTTTTGCTTCTTCTAAAAATTTTCTGTTTTGCTTAGTTAATAAAAAAGCTCCGCTCTCACTGCACTCTTTGGAGTTATCGGTAATGAAGGAGGCGCTCTTAAAGGGTATCTTTAATTTCAATTTTTCTTCTCTAAAAGTTCGAAGAGTTTTCGAACCTCTTTATCATTTGGGAAAATTTTCAAAGCTTCTTCCATATAATTTAAAGCCATATCCTCAAATCCGTGCAAAAGAAGCTGTTTTATAAAATCTAAAAAATCCTCTTTTTTAGAGATTAAAACTTTGGTGCTAAACATAATATTTTCAAAAACTCTTTTAAAATCTTTCTTCTCTTCCACCAAAGCGATAAAATCCCTATACTCTATCCCCTCCTCCATCATCAATCTTTCATTTAAATAATCTACAAAAAATGAAGATATTTTGCTGATACTGTTATCTACCGACTCTATTATCTCTTTTACTATCTCTTCTGAATTTATGCCCTCTTGCGTTTTGGAAAGCTCGTAATACTCAAAAAGAGCCACAGCCTCCTCCTCTCTCTCCAAAGCCAAATCGCAAAGCACGGCTCCAAGTTTGGCCTCCTCATCATTTGGAAACTCTTTTAAAGAGAGAGAGTAGTTAAAAAGAGCATTTTTATATTCCCTTTTAAAAAAACTCTCTTTTGCTCTCTCTTTGAATTTGTTCATCTTTTTTCCTTTATTTTGACGAAAGTTCCTCAATCATACTCTCCATACCGGGTGGAATATTTATAACCTCTATTTCAGGATGTATATCGATCCTAAGCTGTCTTTCGATTAGATATTTTAGAGTTTGATTGCTTGCCGAACATCCTACGCAAGCTCCTTGCAATTGAACAAAAACTTTTCCATTTTTAATATCCAAAAGCGTAATTCCCCCTCCATCCATAGCAAGAGAGGGCTTAATTTTCTCAAGACTCTTCTCCACAGCAGGTCTTAACTCTTCATCGCTAAATGGAATCATTAATTTCCTTTTTTATTTTTTATCTATTAAACAATATATTAGTTGAAAGAAATCTTAAAAGGCGGGAGAGTTGTAAAGCAAATAGGGAAAGTGATATAAAAAGAAACCTAAAAAGAGAGCAAAGCCCTCTTTAAAAATTAAACTAATTCTATAAAAGCCATTTCGGCAGCATCGCCTCTTCTTACTCTTGTTCTAATAATTCTTGTATAACCGCCTTTTCTCTCCTTATATTTAGGGGCTATCTCGTTTACCAGCTTTTTAGTCGCCTCTTTATTTTGCAAAGCTTGAAAAACCGCTCTGTGAGCGTTAAAATCTCCTACTCTTGCTTTTGTTACAAGTTTTTCAAAAAAGCTTCTAAGCTCTTTTGCTTTTGGTAAAGTAGTCTCTATTTTTCCGTTCATTACCAAAGCGATTGAGAGATTTTTCAAAAGAGCTTTTCTGTGAGATGAGGTTCTTCCAAGCTTTCTATATCCGTGTCTGTGTCTCATTACTTTTCCTCGCTCGATTTTGATTTTAATTCTTTGATTTTTTCGCTAAGAGCTTTCACCATATCTGCCGGAAGCTCTTGATCTATCGGATATCCCTCTTTGGACATCACCTCTTTAATCTCTTCAAGAGATTTCTTTCCAAGATTTTTTAGGTTTTTAAGCTCCTGCTCGCTCATTAAAGCAAGCTCTCCGATATATTGAATGTTTGCTTTCTCCAAACAGTTAAAACTTCTAACGCTAAGCTCAAGATCGTCTATCTTTCTTAAAAGCTTATTTAGCTCTTTGGTATCTACATGCTCAATTTTTGGCTGAATATTTAAATTCAAAACCTTATTGAAAATTGCCATCTGATCATACATAACAACAAGAGCGTTTTTAAAAGCCTCTATGGGAGTAACCTGCCCGTCCGTTTCTATCTCGAAAACTATCTTCTCGTAATTTGGATTATCTTCTATTAAGACTTTCTCTATATTATAAACGGCTCTTCTAACAGGAGTAAAAAAAGCATCCAAAGAGATAAATCCCTCTTTTAACCCCTCTCTTATATCCTCGCTTGGAATATAGCCGATTCCTTTTTGAACAATAAGAGTAAAATTCAAACTCCCATCTTCATTTAAAGTGGCTAAATATTTATCGGGCGTGATAATTTCTACTTGATCGTTTTGAAGATCAGCTCCCTTTATCTCTTTTGGACCTTTAAAAGAGTAGTCGAGTTCTACTATATCCTCATCACTTTTTATTTTAAATCTGATATTTTTAAGATTTATAATAAAATGCGCCACATCCTCAAACATTCCCCTAACGCTGTCAAACTCGTGAGAAACTCCTTTTATATATAAAGCGGTGGGAGCATATCCCACAGTGCTGCTTAAAAGAAGTCTTCTTAAAGGATGGGCAAAAGTTATGGCAAATCCGCTCTCAAACGGATAAGCCACTATTTTGGCTTTATTTTCGCTTATCTCTTCTATCTCTATTTCGGTAGGGATGTAAGGAGAAGTTGCTATCTTTTTCATCTATTTACTCCCTAATTATTTAGAGTAGAACTCAACTATCATTCTCTCTTCTATTGGAATTTGAACCTCTTCTCTCTCCGGGATTCTTGTAAATATTCCAAAAACTTTATCTTTATCCACATCAACCCAAGGAACTATACCTGTTTGAGATGTAAGCTCTATTGCTCTTTTGATTTGAGGATTATTTTTGGATTTCTCTTTTATCTCTATTTTTTGTCCAGCTTTCACTCTATAAGAAGGGATATTCACCTTTTTGCCGTCAACTAAAACATGACCGTGAGATACAAGCTGTCTTGCAAATCTTCTTGTAGTGGCAAATCCCATTCTGTAAACCACATTATCAAGTCTTCTCTCAAGAAGTTTTATCAAATTCTCTCCGGTATTTCCCGCTTGAGCGTTAGCCTCTTTAAAAAGATTTCTAAACTGCTTTTCGGAAATTCCATACATAAATTTAGCTTTTTGCTTCTCTCTAAGCTGCATTCCATATTCGCTGATTTTAGCTCTTCTTTGTCCATGCTGACCGGGAGGATAGCTTCTTTTATCAAGAGCACTTTTACCAGATAATCTTCTCTCTCCCTTTAGTGCTAAACTAACGCCAAATCTTCTTTCTATTTTCTCTACAGGCCCTCTATATCTTGCCATCTATACTTCTCCTAATTAATTACTTTATTTATAAAAATTAAACTCTTCTTCTTTTAGGAGGTCTGCACCCGTTGTGAGGAAGAGGTGTTATATCTTTGAAGAACAAAACTTTTATCCCCTCTATAGCTCCTACTGTTTTTACAGCAGTCTCTCTTCCCGAACCGGGTCCTTGAACTTTTATTCCAACCTCTTTTATTCCGTGCTCTTTAGCCTTGTTCATCGCATCTTCTACCGCTTGCTGAGCTGCGTAGGGAGTTGATTTTTTGCTTCCCTTAAATCCCAAGCTTCCCGCACTGCTCCAAGCTATTACATTTCCCATCTCATCAGTTACGGTAACTACCGTATTATTAAAAGTTGCGGAAATATAAACTACTCCTCTTGCGATATTCTTTTTGACTATCTTTTTTCTTGTTCCTCTTCTTTTAGCCATTATCTACTCTCCACTATTTTTTACTCGCCGCGCCGACGGTTTTTCTCTTGCCTTTTCTGGTTCTTGCGTTTGTTTTGGTTTTTTGACCTCTAACAGGAAGACCTACTCTATGTCTTAATCCTCTGTAATTTCCAAGATCCATCAAGGCTTTTATATCCATAGCGACTTTTTTTCTAAGATCTCCCTCAACCATATAGTTGTTTTGGATCTCTTTTCTTATAGCCGCTACCTCCTCTTCATTAAGCTCATGAACTCTCTTGTCATAAGAGATTCCCGTAGCGTCGAGTATTTTTCTTGAAGTGGTCAAACCTATTCCGTAAATGTATGTAAGCGCATATTCTATTCTCTTTTTTTTAGGTAGATCGACACCAGCAATTCTCGCCATTTACTATCCTTGTCTTTGTTTATGTTTTGGATTTACGCAGATTACTCTGACTATTCCTTTTCTTTTAATAATTTTACATTTATCGCACATCTTCTTTACGCTTGGGCGCACTTTCATAAACTCTCCTAATAAATTAATTTTCCACTTTGGCAAACTGTCAGGTTTAGTGAAGTATCTAAACCAATAATTGAAAAAATAGTGGCCATTTTTTCAATTACTCTTCACACAGTTTTGCAAAGGCACGCATTTTACCAAAAAAATGGTAAATTTTTACTTATATCTGTATGTAATTCTTCCCTTATCCAAACTGTATGGAGTAAGTTCCACTTTTACCTTATCTCCTGGCATTATTTTTATATAATGCATTCTCATCTTCCCGGCTATATGGCACAAAACCACATGTCCGTTTGGAAGCTCCACCTTAAAAGTGGCATTGGGCAAAGCCTCTATAACTTTTCCGTCTATCTCTATAACGCCATCTTTTGCCATAATTCCTCCTATTCATCTATTGATAATATTTCCGCTCTTTTTCCTATAATAGCCACCGTATGTTCATAATGGCTGCCTCTAAGTCCATCTTCGCTTGTTACAGACCATTTATCTTCCAAAATTTTTGGTATCGGAGATTTTTGACAAATCATCGGTTCTATGCAAAAAACCATTCCGTTTTTTATTTTAGGTCCCTGTTTTGGATTTGGAGAATCGAGATAATTTGGAATTTCGGGCTCTTCGTGAGGTTTTCTACCTATTCCGTGCCCGCAAAAATTTCTAAGAGGAACATATCCTCTCTTTTTTATAAACTTCTCAAGCTCGTAACTTAATTCCTTAAATCTCATTCCCTCTTTTATAATATCGATAGCATAATAGAGCGCATCTTTTGCGCAGGCTATTAAATCTTCATCCCTTTTTGAGATTTTTCCTATAGGAATGGTAACGGCCGCATCTCCATACCAGCCATCTTTCTCAACTCCTATATCAAGACCTAAAATATCTCCCTCTTTTACTTTCGTATCGTTTGGAATTCCATGGATTATAACCTCGTTTAAAGAGGTGCAAACACCTGCGGGAAAACCGTAAAGCCCCTTAAACGCCGCTCTTGCGTTTTGGCTTTTTATAAACTCTTCTCCCATCTGGTTAATCTCTTTTAAACTCATGCCAGCAGAGATATTCTCTTTTAGATAGTTGAGAGTCCTTGCCACTATCCGGTTGGACTCTCTTAATTTTTCTATCTCTTTTGGCTTTTTTATGCTAATAGCCATCTATTAAAGCCCTACGGCGTTTAAGGTTTCATATTTGCTCATATATATTTGAGCCTCTATCTTTCTCATCGTATCTAAGGCTACTTGAACCACGATTAAAACGGCCGTTCCTCCAAAATAGAAAGGAACTCCCATCGTTTTTACCAAAACCCAAGGAAGAGTTGAAATAACTCCAAGATACAAAGAACCCCATAAAGTAAGCCTGCTTGCCACCTCGTTTAGAAAATTTGCGGTAGCCTCTCCGGGTCTTACTCCTGGAATAAACCCGCCCTGTTTTTTCAGATTCTCAGCTATATCTTTGGCGTTAAAAACGATTGAAGCGTAAAAATAAGAGAAAAATATTACGAAAATAAACGTTAAAAAGTTGAAAAAATAGCTGTTTGGACTTAGAAAATCTCTGATACTTTGAATAATCGGATTGGTGCTTGCCTGCAATATGGTGGTGGGAAACATCAAAATCGCCGAAGCGAAAATAGGAGGAATTACTCCGCTTAGATTAACTTTTATGGGTATGTAATTCATAACCCTTTTGTTTTGATTTTGCATCATAACTTTTCTGGAATAAGAGATAGGAATCCTTCTCTCCCCAAGCTCTACATATATAATAAAGCCTACGGTAGCAAAAATAATAAGAAGTATGGCTATCACTACCAAAAAGTTAAGCTCTCCTGTGTTTACGAGATTAATAGTTCCGCCTATAGCTCTTGGAATACCTGAGACTATACCGGCAAAGATAATCAAAGATATACCGTTTCCTATACCTCTTTGGGTAATCTGCTCTCCTATCCACATCAAAAGCATAGTTCCTGTAAGCATAGATACTGAAGATACGGCTATGAATGTGGGCATATCTATCATAATGGCGCTCTCTCCGCCTCTTCCGGTTAGACTTTGAAGCCCGATTGAGACTCCTATGGCCTGAATCAAAGTGATAACGACGGTAGAATAACGGATAATTTGCATATATTTTATCATTCCGTCGCGCTCTTTTTTCATCTTTCCAAGATTTGGGAAAGTGGCCGCAAGAAGCTCCATAATAATAGATGCGGTAATGTAGGGCATAATTCCCAAAGAGATGATACTAAGCCTTCTAACTGCGTTACCGCTGAACATATTAAACATTCCAAGCGCATTGTTTGCGTTGGAGTCGAAAAACTCCTTGACAACATCAATGTTCACTCCAGGAACCGGCACATAGGCAAGGATCCTGTAAGCGAACAAAAATCCCAACGTAATGAGGATTTTATTTACTAAAGCTTTGTTCATCTGTTCATTCCGCTATAAATTACATTGTCATCTTTTATTTTAGATGCCAACTCTTTAGCGCCGCTTCCTATCAATTTTATTTTTGTTACCTTTTTTGAGATTTTGTGAATGCTTTTTATGCTCTCAATTGTAATCTCATCTAACTCTTTTAATTTTGGCAATCTGTTTATATTTATCACATAAGGTTTCTTAACTTTGGATGTAAATCCGACTTTAGGAAGTCTTCTTTGAATAGGCTGCTGACCTCCTTCAAAACCTCTTTTTATTTTATAACCGCTTCTTGCCTTTTGTCCTTTGTTGCCTCTTGAGGCGGTTTTTCCCATACCGCTTCCCTGTCCTCTGCCCACTCTCTTTTTAGAGTGAACGGAACCGGAAGCTGGCTTTAAATTTTCTAAACCCAT
>JALVCR010000074.1 GCA_027009865.1 Campylobacterales bacterium | reverse complement strand
AGAGGGAATAGAGAATATAAACAAAGAAGATATAGAGTTTGCAAAAGAATTTAACTACTCCATTAAACTTCTAACAATCGCAAAAAAGATAGAAAATGAAGTAGAGCTTAGAGTCCATCCGGTATTAATTAAAAAAGATCAGATGATAGCCAAAGTGGACGGAGTGATGAACGGAATAAGCGTTATAGGAGACAGAGTCGGAGAGACTATGTATTATGGGCCGGGAGCTGGAGGAGACGCTACCGCAAGCGCTGTGATATCGGATTTGATAGAGATAGCAAGAGTTGGCAAAGGCTCTCCGATGCTTGGCTTTAAAAGGCCGATGGAAAACAGCAATTTAACTTTAATGCCAAGAGAAGAGATTGAAAGCAAATATTATATTAGAATGAGCGTTTACGATAAACCGGGAGTTTTGGCCTCCATATCCCAGGTTTTTGGAAAATTTGACATATCCATAAACGCGGTTTTGCAAAAACCGGCCAAAGAGAGCAGCAAAAGAGCCTCCCTTCTCTTCTCCACACACAAATGTAAAGAGAAAAAGATACAGCAGGCTCTAAAAGAGATTGAGAATTTAAGCTCAGTCTCCTCTTCTCCGGTAATGATTAGAATAGAAGAGTAAAAAATGAGAGTAGATTCGGTCTGCACATATTGCGGAGTCGGATGCGATATTTACGCAAACATAGAAGATGGCCGAATCTTATCCATAAAAGCCGATAAAGAGGGGGCTGTTAGCAGAGGGAAGCTTTGCATTAAAGGAAAATATGGATTTGATTTCGTAAACTCTAAAAACAGGCTTCCTAAAGTTAAAATAAGAGCCTCTTTCATAGCAAAAAATGAGCTCTTTTTCCCAAAAGAGATAAAAGATGAGATAAAAAATCTGCCTGTAAAGGACGGATTTTTATACCCTCCCCTAAAGACAGCTTACAAAATAGCAGCCTGGAAACTAAAACAGATAAAAAATCTCTACGGGGGATTTGCCCACGCCTCAATAGGAGGGGCTAGAACAAGCTGCGAGAGCGGATATATTTTCCAAAAATTTACAAGAAAAGTTATAAACTCACCTCATATAGACAACTGCGCAAGAGTATGCCACGCTCCAAGCCTTAAAGGAATGAGAGCGGTAATCGGAGAGGGAGCGGCTACAAATCCGTTTGACGATATAGAAAAGGCTGAGTTTTTAATACTGATTGGCTCAAATATGACAGAAGCCCATCCAATAGCCGCCTCAAGAGTGGTAAATGCGGTAAATAGAGGCGTAAAACTTGCTGTATTTGACATAAGAGAAATCACTCTTTTTAAGATAGCATCTTTTAAAGCGATTTTGCCTTTTGAGAGCAATCTTTTATTTTTAAATATGATGGCTTTTGTTATTTTACAAGAGAACCTATATGATAAAGATTTTATAGAAAAAAGATGCGAGGGGTTTGAGGAGTATAAAAAACAGATTCTAAACGACCCTTTCGCAAATCCAGACTTCTTTAAAAAAATAGAAGGGTATCAATATCTATCAGATTTAATAAGAGAAGTAGCAAGAGAATACGCCTCAAAAAAATCGATGATTATGTGGGGGCTTGGGGTAACTGAAAATATAGACGGAAGCTATGCGGTTTCCGCTATCTGCAATTTAGCCCTGCTAACCGGAAACATAGGCAAAGAGGGAGCGGGGCTTATGCCGCTTAGAGGGCAAAACAATGTGCAGGGAGCCTGCGATATGGGGTGCCTTCCCTATTTTGATCCAGATTATAAAAAACCTCTCATAGAAGGGTTAAAGACTCCAGATATAATAAAAGCGATAGAAAGAGAAGAGATAAAATCTCTTTATGTTATGGGAGAAGATATAGCCCATATCCATCCAAATCAAAACAGAATCCATAATGCTTTAAAAAAACTTGATCTTTTAATCGTAAACGAGCTTTTTGAAAACGAAATAACAAAATTTGCAGATATAATTTTCGGAGTAAAGAGTGCATACGAAAAGAGAGGAGTTTACGTAAATGCCGAAAGAAGGCTTCATCTATCCTCTCCTTTTATAAAAAACGATCTGCCAGATGACTGGGAAGTAATAAGCCAGATAGGAAAATATCTAAAAGAGGATTTCAAATATGAAAGTTCAAAAGAGATATGGGATGAGGTAAGAGAGAAAGCCTCCAAGAGATTCAAAGGGGCAAGTTATGAAAAACTTGAAAAAAATCTTCTAAAAGGCTTGCAGTGGCCTGTATTTGAAAAAGATACTCCAATTTTACATACGGATAAATTCAGAACGCCTGATGGCAAAGGGCATTTTAAATATAAAAGATACTTTTTAAGAGGAATGGTAAAAGAGCTTTTGGAAAAGAGATTTAAATCTTTCTATCTAAGCACGGGAAGAGTCCTTGCTCTTTATAACAACAACGCTCAAACAAAAGAATCAAAAAAGCTTATATCCAAATATAAACATGATCTACTTTTTGTAAGCAAAGAAGATGAGAAGTTTTTTAAAGATAAAAAGAGTGTAACTTTAATCTCCAAATACGGAAAAAGCGCTCCTTTAAAAGTTAAAATAACCTCATCTTTAAAAAAGGGAACAATGTTTACAACCTTTCACCATCCTCAAAGCAAAATAAATTTTCTATTTGGAGATGAAGCAGACGAGCTTACAAAAACGGCATGCTTTAAATCCATAAAGGTTTTTGTTGAGTAGAGAAAAGGGCAAAAGAGCCGAAGAGAGAGTTTGCAAATATCTTACAAATTTAGGTTTTGAGATAGTAGATAGAAATTTCACTTCAAAATTTGGCGAAATAGATATCATTGCAAAAAAGGATGGAGTAATACACTTTATAGAGGTAAAAAGCGGAAAAAATCCTATGATAAATCCAATTTACAATATAACTTCCAAAAAACTCTCAAAAATAAAAAAGACTCTGCTTTTTTATCTTCAAAAAAATAAAATAACATCCCCCTTTTGCATAGATGCGGCAATCATAAACGGCGAAAATATAGAATTTTTGGAAAATATCACTCTTTAATAAACATTTCAAATTAAAGCTTATATACCAAATTTATAAATTTTTGTTACAATTATCCAAAAATGAGAAAGGTTGGGGAAATGGATGCAAAAATATTTTTTGGAAGCAAAGAGGCTGTAAAAGAGGAGTGGATAGAAATAAAAGCGCCATACACAAATGAAGTTGTATCAAGATATCCAAAATGCAATGGAGAGGATGCAAAAAAAGCTTTGAAAATTGCAAAAGAGGCTTTTAAAGAGAGCAGAAAATCCCTGCTTTCCCAAAGAGTTAAATGGCTGGAAGATGTAATACAGAAACTAAAAAGCCAAAGAGAAGATTTTGCAAAAACAATAACTAACGAAGTAGGAAAGCCCATACAATTTTCACTAATAGAGGTTGACAGATGCATAGAAACAATTTCTCTTTCGATATCGGCCGCAATAGAGGAGGCTGGAGAGACATTTAACTCAGACGCTATGCCAAGCGGAAGAAAAACAATAAGTTTTTACAAAAGAGTCCCGGTTGGAGTAGTGGTTGCAATCACTCCTTTTAATTTTCCGCTAAATTTGGTAGCTCACAAAATCGCTCCGGCTTTAGTAGCGGGAAACAGCGTGGTTTTAAAACCGACCCCAGAAGCTCCCCTGACTGCTTATAAATTTGCAAAACTCTTTATAGAAAGCCCTTTTGCCATTAAAGACGCTTTAAGCGTAGTTTACGGAGACGCTGAAGTTGGAAGCGCTCTTGTAACAAGCGACATTCCAAGAGTAATCAGTTTTACCGGAAGCGTTCCTGTGGGAAACATCATCACAAAGAGCGCTGGAATAAAGAAAGTATCTTTAGAGCTTGGAGGAAATGCCGCAACTTTTATAGAAAGAAGCGCCGATTTGAAAAACGCCGCCGCAAAATGCGCAATAGGCTCATTTTATAACTCCGGGCAGGTGTGTATCTCCCTTCAAAGAATATATGTAGATGAGAAAGTTTATGATGAGTTTGCTAAATATCTTGTAAACGAGACTAAAAAGCTAAAAATAGGAGACCCTTACGATAAAGATACATTTTTAGGGCCTCTAATAAATGAAGATGCCGTAAAGAGAGCCAAAAACTGGGTAGATAGCGCAGTAAAAGAGGGAGCCAAAGTTCTTTTGGGAAATAAAGCTGAAGGAAAAATATTTTATCCCACTATTATGGGAGATGTAACTGATGATATGAAAATAGTATGCGAAGAGGTTTTCGCTCCGATAGTATCTTTGGTAAAAGTTAAAGATTTTGATGAAGCAATTGAAAAGATAAATAACTCTCCATACGGGCTTCAATACTCAATCTTTACAAATGATTTAAATTTAACCAAAAGAGCCATAGAGGAGTTTGAATGCGGAGGCGTGGTTATAAACGATATCCCGACTCTTAGATTTGACATTCAGCCATATGGGGGAGTAAAACTTAGCGGAATAGGAAGAGAAGGGCCTAAATTTGCTCTTGAAGAGTTTACGGAAATTAAATCGATAGTAATATGTTAAAATCTATAGTTTGAAAAAATTATTAGGAGTTTGAAAATGATAGAAGTTGGAGAGATGGCGCCTGATTTTTGTCTTCCAAATCAGGATGAGACTGAGATTTGTTTAAGAGATTTAAGAGGCAAATGGGTAGTTTTATACTTTTATCCAAAAGACAATACACCAGGATGCACGAAAGAGGCGATAGATTTTAGCGAACATCTGCCCGATTTCAATGAGCTTGACGCAGTTATTTTGGGAGTCAGTCCCGATTCTCCCAAAAAGCACAGAAATTTTATAGAAAAAAAGAATCTAAAAATCACCCTCTTAAGCGATGAAAATAAAGAGGTTTTGGAAAAATATGGAGTGTGGCAGCTTAAAAAGATGTGCGGAAGAGAGTATATGGGAGTTGTAAGAACTACATATCTTATAGACCCCGAAGGAAAAGTTGCGGCAAGATGGGATAAAGTGAAAGTAAAAGGGCATGCAGAGAAGGTAAAAGAGAAATTAAAAGAATTAAAGGGAGAATAGAAGTTTGCTCGTTCATATCTGCTGCTCAGTTGATAGCCACTTCTTTTTGCAAAAATTAAAAGAGAAGTTTCCAAATGAAAAATTAATCGGATTTTTTTACGATCCCAATATCCATCCTTACAGTGAATATCAATTAAGACTTCTTGACGTAAAAAGAAGCTGTAAAATGCTAAATATCCCTCTAATAGAGGGGGATTATGATGTAGAAAATTGGCTAAATGCCGTAAGAGGATATGAAAACGAGCCTGAAAAAGGAAAACGATGTGAAATATGTTTTGATAAAAGACTTGAAGTTACGGCAAAAAAGGCAAAAGAGTTAAACGAGAAAACCATCACTACAACACTTCTAACAAGCCCCAAAAAATCCAAAGAGCAGTTAGAAAAAGCGGGAGAGGATATAGAGAGAAAATTTGGAGTAAAATTTATAACTTTGGATTTTAGAAAAGGAGGAGGAACGCAAGAGCAGTTTAAAATGGCAAAAGAGGATAAACTCTACCGCCAAAACTACTGCGGATGCATGTACGGATTAAAAAAACAAAGAGATGAGCAAGAAAGGGAAGCTTGCGAACTCTTCTCTCCTATCTCAAACCAAATTTTGCCATCTTCTATAGAAGATAAAATTAAGCTTTATCAAAAAAGAATGAGGCTTGAAGAAAAGGGAATCCCTTATAAAATTAAAAGAGATAAATTTTTAAATTACAGATTAAAAAGAGCCCTTGTAAAAATAGAAAAAGAGGTAACTCCTTCATATTTTCTTTCCTACTCTTTTTTAAAGAGAAAATATACAAAAGGGAAAATAGAGGATTTAATCAATAATATTTACTATTTCAATAGAGAAGAGATAAAAATAATAGATTTAAGCTTCTTTAATAATCTTGCAAATACTTCATTTAAAAGTGTAAAGGAGCTTATATTTAAACCTATCTCCTTTGAAAAAGAATTAGAGATTAGATTTAAAATAGAAAATAGCCCCTGCTCACTCTCCCCTATTATCGTTTTGGAAAAAAGAGAGCTTTTTGGAAAAAAGATTGAAATTATTTGTGATAGTCTCTTTTACCAAGACGTTAGAGAAAATTTAGTAATTTTATGATAATATTATAGGATTTTTATAAAAAAAATATAAATTAAGGTATTTTTTATGCTGGATGTAACAGAAATTCAAAAAATACTGCCTCATAGATTCCCTTTTTTGCTTGTTGATAGAGTTTTGGATATAAAAGAGGGAGAGTATATTGAAGCTTATAAAAACGTAACAATAGGAGAGCATATTTTCCAAGGCCATTTCCCCGGTCATCCTATATATCCCGGAGTGATGATAATAGAGGGAATGGCGCAGGCTGGAGGAATTTTGGCCTTTAAAAGCATGGATGAAGAGTCTCAGGAAGATACCAAAAACAAAGTGGTATATTTTATGAGTATAGATAAGTGCAAATTTAGAAAACCGGTTCGCCCGGGAGACAGGCTTGTTTATAAACTAAAAGTTTTAAAACACAAAGGCGCCATTTGGGTTTTAAAGGGAGAGGCTTTTGTAGATGGGAAACTCACTACAGAAGCTGAATTAAAAGCTATGATAGTGGATAAATGAATAAGATTCATCCAACGGCAATCATAGAAAAAGGGGCGCAGATAGGAGATGGAGTAGAGATAGGAGCCTATACTTTCATCTCAAAAAAAGCAAAGATAAAAAACGGTGTAAAAATCATGCAAGGCGCCCAGATACACGGAGATACGGAAATAGGAGAAAATACCCAGATTTTCTATAACGCCATAATAGGCTCAATTCCCCAAGATTTGAAATATAAAGGGGAAGATGTCAAACTGTTAATAGGCAAAAATAATAAAATAAGAGAATTTACATTTATAAATCCGGGAACCGAAGGCGGAGGCTATATCACTAAAATAGGAGATAACAATCTTATTATGGGATATGTGCATATAGCCCACGATTGTAAAATAGGAAATTTTAATATTTTGGCAAACGCCGTAACGCTTGCCGGACATGTAGAGATTGGAAATCACGCGGTTATCGGAGGAATGACTCCGATTCATCAGTTTGTCAAAATAGGAGATTTTGCTATGATAGGCGGCGCAAGCGCCGTTTCTCAAGATATTCCTCCCTATTGTCTGGCAGAAGGAAACAGAGCTGTTGTAAAAAGCCTAAATTTAGTGGGACTTAGAAGAAATTTCAAAAGAGAAGAGATAGATGCTTTAAAAAGAGCTTTCAAAGAGATATTTTTATCAAAAAAAGCTCTAAGCGAAGCGGCAAAAGAGCTTTTGGAAAAAAGCGAAAATGAAAAGATTAAAAACTTATGTGAATTTATAATAAATACAAAAAGAGGAATACCTTTCGAAAGGAAAAAAAATAGATGAAAAGATGCAGTTTCTGTAAATCCAAAGAGAGCGAAGATAATAGACTGATAGCTGGAAACGGCGTATATATCTGCGAAAACTGCGTTCTCTCAGCATATAAGATATTTTTTGGAGATAACGAAGAAAAAGAGGATATAAAACTTGATAGAGAGCTTCTCTCTCCAAAAGAGCTAAAAGCTATCTTAGACCAATATGTAATAGGCCAAGAGAGGGCAAAAAAAATCTTTGCCGTTGGAGTTTACAACCATTACAAAAGAATATTTAAAAAAGATTTAATAAAAGAGGATGATACTGAGCTTCAAAAATCAAATATTCTTCTAATAGGCCCAACTGGAAGCGGTAAAACGCTGATGGCTCAAACTTTAGCCAAATTTTTAGACGTTCCAATAGCAATAACTGACGCAACAAGCCTAACAGAAGCCGGATATGTGGGAGAAGATGTGGAAAACATACTAACAAGGCTTCTTCAGGCAGCCGACGGCGATATTGAAAAAGCGCAACAAGGAATAGTTTTTATTGATGAAATAGATAAAATAGCAAGACTTGGAGAAAATAGATCCATAACAAGAGACGTCTCCGGAGAGGGCGTGCAACAGGCTCTTTTAAAAATAATAGAGGGAAGCGTTGTAAACATTCCTCCAAAAGGAGGAAGAAAGCATCCAAATCAAGAGTTTGTCCAAATAGATACGACAAATATTCTTTTTGTCTGCGGAGGAGCATTTGACGGGCTTACCGATATTATAAAAAGAAGAATAGGCGGAAACGTTCTTGGATTTAACCAAGATAAAAGAAGCAAAAAAGAGGAAGAGAATTTAATTCATCTTGTTGAGCCTGACGATCTTGTCCATTACGGGCTTATTCCAGAGTTGATAGGAAGGCTTCATACGGTAGCTACTCTAAATCAATTAACCAAAGAGGATATGGTAAGAATTTTAACCGAACCAAAAAATGCACTTATAAAACAGTATAAAAAGCTTTTTGCGATAGATAATGTTAAACTAACTTTTGAGGACGAGGCAATAAAGGCCATCGCCAAAAAGGCTATAGAGAGAAAAACGGGAGCAAGAGGACTTAGAGCCATTATGGAAGAGATTATGGTAGATATTATGTATGAGCTTCCCGAATTTTCAGGATATGAGATAATAATAACCAAAGATGTGGTAGAAAAAGGAACCAAACCATTATATATAAATAAAAAAAGCGCATAAAAGGAAAGTAAAAGATGCTATTAGATCAAATAGCCGGTTTATTCTCAAACGATATGAGTATCGATCTTGGGACTGCAAATACAATAGTTTTAGTAAAGGGTAAAGGGATCGTAATAAACGAGCCCTCCGTAGTGGCGGTTATGAAAAATAAATATGGAAAACAAAAAATCTTAGCAGTAGGACACGAAGCAAAAGAGATGGTCGGTAAAACTCCCGGAAACATAGAGGCAATAAGGCCGATGAAAGATGGAGTAATAGCCGACTTTGACATAACAGAAAAAATGATTAGATATTTTATTGAAAAATCGCATGAGAGAAAAAGTTTTCTTAGACCAAGAATCATAATCTGCGTTCCATACGGTCTTACGCAAGTTGAAAGAAAGGCTGTAAAAGAGTCGGCAATGAGCGCGGGAGCAAGAGAGGTATTTTTGATAGAAGAGCCGATGGCTGCGGCAATTGGAGCCGGTCTTCCGGTAAGAGATCCCAAAGGAAACCTCGTAGTCGATATAGGCGGCGGAACTACCGAAATTGGAGTAGTATCTTTGGGAGGCTTAGTAATTAGTAAATCCATAAGAGTCGCAGGAGATAAGATAGATGCGGCGATTGTAGATTATGTAAAGAAAAAATATAATCTCCTAATAGGTGAGAGAACTGGAGAGCAGATAAAAATACAGATTGGAACCGCTATTCCTTTGGAAAAAGAGCTTACAATGAGTGTAAAGGGAAGAGATCAAGTAAGCGGACTTTTACATAAGATAGAGTTAACAAGCGAAGATGCAAGAGAAGCTATGGCAGAACCTTTAAAAGAAATAGCTGCTGCTTTAAAAGCTATTTTGGAAATTATGCCCCCCGATCTAGCGGGAGATATTGTTGAAAACGGTATCGTTTTAACGGGAGGCGGAGCTTTGATTAGAGGACTTGACAAATATTTAAGCGATATAGTTAAACTCCCTGTTTACGTAGCCGAAGAGCCTCTTTTGGCGGTTGCAAAAGGAACGGGAAAAGCATTGGAGGAGATAAAGCTATTGCAGCAGATAGCTACAAATGACTAAGAAAAATATTATAATCTTTTTTACGATAGCCTCTTTGCTAATTGTAGGAGTAAATCTAAATCCCACGGCAAAAGAGGTTACTATCTCTTTTTTGAATAAATTAAGAAGTGAATATCTATATTTTATTCAATCTATTCAAAACACAATAGAGGAACACTTTAGACAAAAAGAAGAAATTATAAGATTAAGAGAAGAGGTAAAAAACCTCTCTCAAAAGGCGATTTTATTTACTGCTTACAAAAATAAATTAAACAATCTCTTAGAAGAGAATAACCTATCCTTTTACACTCCAAAACTTCAACTTGTAGAAGCTCTATCCTACGTAAATATAAATGAATTTTCAAAGGTATGGCTAAAATTTCCAAAATTTGACAAAAACAAAATCTACGGCCTTTTATACAAAGGATACAGCGCGGGGATTGTAGTTTCAAAATATGACAAACCAATGGCTCTTTTGCAAAACAATTCAAAATGCACATATTCTGTTTATATAGGAAAAGAGAAAATTCCGGGAGTCATTTTTGGAAACAGCCAAATAATGATAATAAAATATATTCCTCCATGGCTCTCCCCAAAAGATGGAGAAGAGGTTTTTACAAGCGGACTTGATAAAATCTTTTTTGAAGGCGTTAAAGTTGGAAAAATTATAAAAGTTTTAGATGAAAAAAGTTATAAAAGCGCTATTGTAGAGCCCTATGCTAAAATAAAAATACCGGCTTTTTTTCATGCAATAATAAACTAAAAAGGAAGAGCGTGCCAAAGAGAGAAGATATAAATACAATTTTGCTGATAGGTTCAGGACCCATAGTAATAGGTCAAGCTTGCGAATTTGACTATTCGGGAACACAGGCTGCAAAGACTCTAAAAGAGCTTGGATACAAAGTTGTTTTGATAAACTCAAATCCGGCTACAATTATGACAGATCCAGAATTTGCGGATAGAACATATATAGAGCCGATAACTGAGGAGATTATAGCCTCCATTATAAAAAAAGAGAAAGTGGATGCAATACTTCCCACAATGGGAGGACAGACGGCATTAAATGTGGCTATGAGCATGTATGAAAAAGGAATGCTAAAAGATGTTAAGTTTCTTGGAGCAAACCCTGAAGCTATCAGAAAGGGAGAGGATAGACAGGCTTTCAAAGAGGCAATGATAAAAATAGGAATGGATCTGCCAAAAAGCAAATACGCTTACAATATGGATGAAGCCCTACAGGCGGCAAAAGAGATAGGATTTCCTCTAATTATCAGAGCCTCTTATACGTTAGCCGGAGGCGGAAGCGGCGTAGCTTACAATATGGACGAATTTAAAGCTCTTGCCCAAAACGGGCTTGAAGAGAGCCCCATAAGCGAAATTTTAATTGAAGAGTCTCTTCTTGGCTGGAAAGAGTATGAAATGGAGGTTATAAGAGATAAAGAGGATAACTGCATAATCGTATGCTCCATTGAAAATCTCGATCCTATGGGAGTGCATACGGGAGATAGCATAACCATAGCTCCAGCTTTAACTCTTACTGATAAAGAGTATCAGAAAATGAGAGACGCATCTTTTGCGATTTTAAGAGAGATAGGGGTAGATACTGGAGGAAGCAACGTTCAATTTGCCGTAAATCCTAAAAACGGAAGAATGACTGTAATAGAGATGAATCCAAGAGTTAGCAGAAGCTCGGCACTCGCAAGCAAAGCTACCGGTTATCCGATAGCAAAAGTTGCGACTCTTCTTGCGGTGGGATATACTTTAGAGGAGATAAAAAACGATATAACTGGCACGGCTGCAAGTTTTGAGCCGGTTATAGATTACATAGTAACGAAAATCCCAAGATTTACTTTTGAGAAATTTCCTCAAGCAGACTCCACTCTCACTACATCCATGAAAAGCGTGGGAGAGGTAATGGCGATTGGAAGAACTTTTAAAGAATCTATTCAAAAAGCTTTATGCTCTCTTGAGACCGGACTTGATGGATTTGAAAAAGTAGATTTGGAAGATGAAGATTTAATAAGAGAGATTAGAAGACCAAACAGCAACAGACTCCTTTATATAGCAGAAGCTTTCAGAAGAGGAAAGAGCGTAGAAGATATCTATGAATACAGCAAAATAGACAGATGGTTTTTATATCAAATAGAAGAGATCGTAGAATTTGAAAAACAGATAGATATGGATATTTTAAATGACGAAGAGATGTTAAGAAGAGCCAAAACTTACGGCTTTTCCGATAAGATGATAGCAAAATTGATAAAAGAGAAAGATGACATAGATTTAAACCAAAACGATATCTATAATGCAAGAAAAAGGCATAAAATAGAAATCGAATATAATGAAGTCGATACATGCGCGGCCGAGTTTAAGGCTCTAACTCCATATCTATACTCCTCTGTAAACATAACCAATCTTCCCAAAAAAGAGAGCAAAACAACAGATGAAAAGAAAGTTTTAATAATAGGAGGAGGACCAAACAGAATAGGACAGGGAATAGAGTTTGATTACTGCTGCGTTCATGCCGCTTTTGCGCTTGAAGATATGGGCGTAAAAACGATCATGTATAACTGCAACCCAGAAACTGTCTCCACAGACTACGATACAAGCGATATTTTATATTTTGAGCCTATCGATTTTGAGAGAGTAAGAAACGTAATAGAGACCGAAAATCCAGACGGCGTCATAGTGCATTTTGGGGGCCAGACTCCTTTGAAACTTGCAAAACCGCTAACTGCTATAGGAGCCAAAATTATAGGAACGAGCGCTAAAGTTATAGATTTGGCCGAAGATAGAAAGAAATTTTCAAAATTCATAGAAGAAAACGGCCTAAAACAGCCAAGCAACGCAACTGCTTTTACAAAAGAGGAGGCGATAAAAATAGCTTCCCAAATCGGTTATCCGGTGCTTGTTAGACCAAGCTATGTTTTGGGCGGAAGAGCTATGAGAATCGTTTATAACGAAGAAGAGCTTAGAAAATATATGGATGAAGCCGTGAAGGTAAGCGAAAAGAGCCCGGTTTTGATAGATAAATTTTTAGATAGAGCCATAGAGATAGACGTAGATGCGGTATGCGATCAAAAAGAGGTCTATATAGGCGGAATAATGCAGCATATTGAAGAGGCGGGAATTCACAGCGGAGATAGCGCCTGCGCTCTTCCTCCGGTCTCTTTAAGCGAAGAGATAATAAACGAAGTAATATCAGAGACAAAAAAGATGGCCTTAGGGCTTGGAGTAAAAGGGCTTTTAAATATTCAATATGCCGTTTATAAAAACGAGGTTTATGTAATAGAGGTAAATCCAAGAGCAAGCAGAACCGTTCCTTTTGTCAGCAAAGTAACAAGCATTCCTTTGGCAAAAGTGGCGACAAGAGTTATGTATAAGGGGGATTTAAAAGAGGCTTTAGATTTTTATGACAAATACAAAATCGTATATTTTGATGAAAATCTAAAAGTTTACAGAGCTAAAATAAAAAATCATGTAGCCGTAAAAGAAGCTGTATTTCCGTTTAACAAACTTCACGGAGCCGATTTGATTTTAGGACCTGAGATGAAATCTACAGGAGAAGTAATGGGAATTAGCGAAACTTTCCCTCTATCTTTCGCAAAAAGCCAGTTAGCCTCAAATAATGTTCTTCCTACAAGCGGAGTTGTTTTTATATCCCTAACCGATATGGACAAGATTTTTGCAAAAGAGATAGGAGAGGGATTTACAAAGGCAGGTTTTAAAATAGTAGCCACAGCCGGCACCCACAAAGCTTTAACAAAAGCTGGAATAGAGTCTGAATTTGTCTATAAAATAAGTGAAGGAAGACCCAATATAGAAGATAAGATAAAAAATCTTGAAATAGATCTTGTGGTAAACACAAGCGACAATAAATCAAGCAAAGATGACGCCAAAAAGATAAGACAATCTGTTTTAAGATTTAACATTCCCTATTTTACTACGATAGCGGCGGCAAATGCTGCGATAGATGCTATTAAAAAGCTTAAGAAAGAGAAAAATATAGAGCCAAAAGCCTTGCAGGATTATTTAAGCTGATGGATGGAAATTTAATATATCTAATTCAAACAGACACAATAGCGGGGTTTTTATCCAAAAACGAAAAAAGGCTTAGAGAGATAAAAAAAAGGTCTCTTAAAAAGCCTTTTTTAATAAATGCTTGCGATTTTAAAACCTTAAAAACTCTATCCAGAGTTCCAAAAAAATTTAAAAAAAGAGTTAGAAGAGAGAAAAAGGCAACTTTTATTTATAAAAACAGCAAAGCTGTAAGAGTCGTATTTGATAAAGA
>JALVCR010000073.1 GCA_027009865.1 Campylobacterales bacterium | reverse complement strand
TTTATATTTTAGTTTCTTCCAAAAAATTTAACTAATTTACAAAAATTTAAGTTATTTTTATATAACATAGTTAAATAAAAAAATACAAAAAGGATAAATAATGAAATTTTTTTACTTTTCTTTTGTTTTGATTGCCGCTTTTTTGGCAAATAACTCTTTTGCTCTTACTCTAAACGGCAATGAAGTTAATTTTAAAAATAACATAACTTTCCCTTCAAACGACGAGTATGCTACCTATCTTATCAAATTTGACACTCCTATAAATTCTTCTAAAAAGAGGCTTTTTTTAAAAGAAGGGGTGGAAGTTATCAAATACGCAGGCGATTTGAGTTACTATTTTTATGCTAAAAACAGTATTTTTAATAGGCTTTCGTTAAAGGATGCAAAAGGTTTTGCAAAACTCTCTCCAATTTATAAGATTTCTCAAAATATTTTAAAAAAAGATGTAAAATCTTATGCCATAGACGATAATGGAAACTATCTATTAAATGTTTTGTTTTTTAAAAAGATAGATAGAGAAGAGATAGAGAGAATATTTAAAGATTTTGATGTTAGTATTTTAAAAATCAGCAATTTTAAAGCTTTAATCTCTATTCCCTACAAAGAGATTTACGATTTGGCAAAAATTCCTCTAATTTGGCATATTGAAACAAAAAATCCTCCGATTGAAAGTTTCGCTCCTATTAAAATGAGAAGAGACGAGAGCTCTTTATCTCCCACTACAAATCTGAAAGCTTACGAATTGATGGGTGTCTCTTCTTTGTGGAGAGAGCCTTACAATTTAAACGGAGAGGGGATTAAGATAGCTCTTGTAGATTGGGGAGTTGTAAGGCCGACTCATCAAGAGTTTGTTCAAGATGGAGTTAGCAGAATAAAGATAAAAGGGGATATGAAAGAGTTAAGTTTTCACGCCACCCATATAGCCGGAACGATAGCCGCGGCGGGAGTTAATCCCCAGGCTCACGGCGGAGCTTCCAAAGCTTTGATATATAACTATTTTGCTCCTGAGATAAGTTATACAAGAGCCGTAGCAAAAGCTTATTTTGACGAGGGGATAACTCTCTCTCACCATGCCTATTTATATCAGGATCCGGCATATTCCGGAGTTTATGATGAGGAAGCGAGTGATTTGGACAAGCTTGTAAGTTCAAATCCTAATTTGATTATTTTTATGGCAGGAGGGAATGACAGAACAAATCCCAAATATCCAAATTGGGGAATGATGAGAGGGCCTACAAATGCCAAAAATGTTTTTACTTTCGGGCTTTCCATAAACGGTGGCAAAACAATAAAATACTACAGCAACACAGGCCCCGTTAACGACGGAAGAATAAAACCGGATTTGTGTGCGGCAGCTCCCGGAAACGGAAGGCTTCTTTCTACAAGTATCGAGAGCGATACAGCTTATAAAGACGGAGGGGGAACATCTTCCGCTACCGCAAGAGCTATGGGAGCGGCGGCTTTGATATTGGAGGAGTATAGAAAACTTACTCAAAAAGATAAAATAAGAGAGGATATCTTAAAGGCTCTTTTGATAAATACCGCAAGCGATGCGGGAAGAGAGGGGCCTGATTTTGAGTTTGGTTTTGGAAATATAGAGCCTTTGGAGGCAGTTAGAGTTTTGGATACGATAAAAAGCGATAAGCCTCTTATTAGAGAGGATGAGATAAAGCAGGGTGAAGTTAAAAAATATTATATAAATCTCTCCAATCCTTCCAATATCAAAGTTACTATAAACTGGATAGATCCAGCCGGAGATCCAAATAATCAGGATAAAACTTTGGTAAACGATATCGATATGTGGATTGAAAAGGATGGAAAAATATACTATCCCTTCTCTTTGGATAAAGACAATCCCACAAAAGAGGCTACCGCAAACGGTTTTAACAGAGTTGACAATACCGAGCAGATAGTTATAAACAACGCTTCAAAAGGAGTTTATACACTGTTTGTAAAGGGGCATGAGATAATTACCGACAAGCAAAGTTTTGCGATAGCTTCAAACAGATATTTAGACTTAAAACCAAGCCAAAATGAAAATGATAATACGGATAATGGAGATAATGGGGATGATAACGATAACGGAGGCAATAGTGATACTGAAAATAATTTAACTATCCCTTTGGCTCCTTCAAATTTCAAGGCTTTTGCGATAGATGATTCGAGAGTGAAGCTTTCATGGCAGGATAATTCCGATAATGAGGCGGGATTTAAGATATACAGAAATTCAAAACTTATTCATATAACAAACGCCGATATAACCTCTTTTACCGATAGCGGTTTAAAGGAAGATAGCGAATATATCTATGAGATTAAAGCTTTTAACGCAAAAGGGGATTCCCCTTCTTTGTTTGTGAGAGTGAAAACCAAGAAGATTTCCAGCAATGATAATAGTTCCGATAACAATGAAGATACTTATGGTAATGAGAATACTTATATAAAAAGAAAGGTTTTGGAAGATGCCCAAAGCGCTACTACAAGAAAATGGGGAATATATGATCATATTCCTTGGGGATACGGAAAGATAGAGAATATTTACGACTCACAAAGAAAAAGCAGGGTAATTAAGCTCTCAAACTCTCATTTTATCGATAATACCACTAACGATGCAAACGGTATCGGTTTTATGATACATAAAAGATTTGATGAGAGAGTTTATAAAAATATAGAGTTTTCGCTAAATTCAAGAGGGTATTTTGTAATTTTCGTAGCTGTAAAAACTGTAAATAAAAATAATGTATATTTAACTTATGAGCCTTCTGGTTTTAACAAACATCACTATAACAACAAAGAGGGAGAGTATGTCTGGATAAGTTTGGGCGATATAAGCGATGGAAGATGGCATACGGTAAGAAGAAATTTAAATGAAGATCTAAAAAGAGTCTATCCAAACGATTCTGTGGTATCTTTTAAGCTCTTTTTAGTCAGAGGAGATTTAAAGCTTGACGATATAGCTCTTTTTTCATCTTCAAAATCAAATAAAAGCGAGCCTTCCGAGGTTTTTGTAAATAATTGTTACAGAAATATTTTAAATAGAGATGCGGATAAAGAGGGTAGAAGATATTGGGTTTCAACCTTAAAGAGGGGATGGAGCGCTTCTGATGTGGTTAAATACTTTTTTAAAAGCGAAGAGTTTAAAAAGAAAGGCTTTAGCGATGAGGAGTTTGTAGAGAAAGCCTATAAAACCGTTTTGGGAAGGAATCCAGATAGCGAGGGCAAAAAATATTGGCTAAAAGAGCTTTCCAACGGGAAAAGCAGAGAGCTTGTTTTGTATGAATTTATCTTTTCAAAAGAGTTTGCCAATTTTTGCGATAAGTGCAATATTACAAACTATTCAATTTCAGATCAGCTTGAAGCTTTTATAGAGAGAATGTATGTGTTGATTTTAAACAGAAATTCCGATCCAAAAGGAATGGAGGATTGGAAAAGAATGCTTTTAGACAAAGAGGCGAGTGCCACTTCTCTTGTAAAGGGATTTTTCCATTCAAAAGAGTTTTTGCAAAATAAAATCTCAAACGAAGAGTTTGTAAAAAGAGCCTATATGGCGATTTTGGGAAGAGAGCCTGAAAGCAGCGGACTTTTGTATTGGGTTAATCTTTTAAATTCCAAAACTCTTTCAAGAGATGACGTTTTGGATAGATTTTTAAGTTCGGATGAATTTAAGGCGCTTTCTGAGAAATATCAGATAAGCTTGAGGTGATTTCTCACCTCTTTGTTGAGACCAAAATTCCCGCTAAAATGATTAAAAATATTCCAATCCAGCTGTAGATATCAGGCCACTTATCTCCAAGAGCCGCTCCTATTAAAGTGGCAAAGAGAATTTGAGAGTAGGTTATCGTTCCAACTATCCCAGCTTTTGTTAAAGAGTAGGCTTTTGTCATTAAAAGCTGAGATATTGTTGCGCTAACTCCTATTATTGTGATATAGAGCCACTCTATCCCTTTTGGCAATACGAAATTGGCAAATAGAAAGTCAAGATTTGGCGAAATATCTATATTTTTTGAGATAATCATTAAAATAACGGGTCCTAAAGTCCCAACGCTCATAAAAGATAGAGCTATTGTTTTGGTGTCGTAATATTTTCTAAGCTCTCTTATAGATGTGTATGCCAAAGCGGCTCCTATTCCCGAAAAGATACCTAAAAGATCATATTTGTCAAAACTTCCCCCTTCAGGTTTTGCTATAAGCACGATTCCCAAAAAACCAAATACCAAAGCAAAGACAGCGCTTTTTGGCAACTTCTCTTTTAAAAAGAGCCAGGAGAAGAAGGCTAAAAACAAAGGAGATGTTTTGTTATAGGTTACAGCCTCGCTTAGAGGAATATAGGCCATATCATAAAAAAAGGCAAGAAGAGCCAAAAATCCCATAAAACCTCTAAAAAAGAGCAAAAAAGGTTTTCCTCCCCTGTTTTTTGGGGGATTTTTCAAAAATATGGTTAAAATTATAAAAACTCCAAATACATTTCTAAAAAAGGTAATCTCCAAAGGTGGTATCGTCTCTCCCAAAGTTTTTACAAAACCTCCCATAAAAGCAAACGAAAGGGAGGCTAAAATCATATAGAATATCCCTCTGTCTAATTTTGAAATATTTTTATTTAAAGAGATAGCCAAAGCTTTTATTTTCATTTTGCCTCCTAAAGTGTTTAAACGCTGCAATGATATCCAAATTTTCGGCTAAACTGCGTAAAATAGCAAGTTTTGTTTTACATATTTCATTCAAAATAAAGTATAATTATAGTAGCATTAACCGAAAATTTTATAAAGAGGGATAATAATGGCAGTTAATATCTATTATGATAAAGATTGTGATATAAATATCATTAAAAGCAAAAAAGTGGCTATGATAGGATTTGGAAGCCAGGGACATGCTCATGCGGAGAATTTAAGAGACAGCGGCGTTGATGTGGTTGTGGGCTTAAAAGAGGGAGGCTCTTCTTGGAAAAAGGCTAAAGCTAAAGGATTTGACGTAAAAAGCGTTTCCGAAGCGGCAAAAGAGGGCGATGTTATTATGATTTTGCTTCCGGATGAAATTCAAAAAGAGGTTTTTGAAAATGAAATAAGAGATAATCTAAAAGAGGGAGACGCTATAGCTTTCGGACATGGATTTAATATCCATTTTGGACAGATTCAGCCTCCATCTTTCGTAGATGTGATAATGATAGCTCCAAAAGCTCCCGGCCATACCGTTAGAAATGAGTTTGTAAAGGGTGGCGGAATTCCAGATTTAATAGCCGTCTATCAAGATTATACGGGGAAGGCTAAAGAGTTGGCTCTCTCTTACGCTTCTGCTATCGGCGGCGGAAGAACGGGAATTATAGAAACTACCTTTAAAGATGAAACCGAAACGGATCTTTTTGGAGAGCAGGCTGTTCTTTGCGGCGGAGTTACATCTTTGGTTCAGGCTGGATTTGATACGCTTGTTGAGGCTGGATACGCTCCGGAGATGGCATATTTTGAGTGTCTGCATGAGCTTAAATTGATTGTTGATTTGATGTATGAGGGCGGTATAGCAAATATGAGATACTCTATAAGCAATACTGCAGAATATGGGGATTATGTAAGCGGCCCCAGAGTTATTGGAGAAGAGAGCAGAAAGGCTATGAAGGAGATTTTAAAAGAGATTCAAAATGGAAAATTTGCAAAAGATTTCATTTTGGAAAAACAGGCCGGTTATACGAGAATGAACGCCGAGAGAAATAACGCCAAAAATTCTCTTATAGAGAAAACCGGAGAGAAATTAAGAGAGATGATGCCTTGGATTACGGCAAATAAAATTATAGATAAAGAGAAAAATTAATTTTTCAGAGGATAGAGATGGGAACCATTATCACTGTAACGAGCGGAAAAGGGGGAGTTGGAAAATCCACAACGACGGCTAATGTGGCCGTCGGTCTTGCACAGGCTGGAAAAAGAGTTGTGGCTGTGGATTTTGATATAGGTCTTAGAAATCTTGATATGATTTTGGGGCTTGAGAATAGGATAGTTTATGATTCGATAGATGTAATGGAAGGAAGATGCAAGCTCTCCCAAGCTTTAATCAGTGATAAGAGAAGCAAAAATCTCTTTTTTCTTCCCGCTTCTCAGACAAAAGATAAAAGCGCTTTGAAAAAGGAGAAGGTAAGAGAGCTTTTGGAGGTTTTGAAAAAGGATTTCGATTATATAGTGATAGACTCTCCCGCGGGTATTGAGAGCGGTTTTGAGAATTCTATTTTTTTGGCTGATGAAGCTTTGATAATAGCCACTCCCGATGTAAGCTCTGTTAGAGATGCCGATAGGGTTATTGGAATAATAGACGCAAAAAGCGAAAAGGCAAAAGAGGGCAAAGAGGTTAAAAAGCATGTTGTCATAAATAGAATCAAGCCCGAAATGGTAGAATCGGGAGAGATGATGAGCGTGGATGACGTTTTAAATATTTTAGCTATTCCTTTAATCGGTGTTATTCCCGAAGATAAAAAAATAATAAGCGCGACAAATGTGGGAGAGCCTATAGTTTATGATAAAAATTCTTTAGCCGGGGAGGCTTTTAGAAGGCTTAGCAGAAGAATTTTGGGCGAAGATTTGGAATTTTTGGAGTTAAAAAGCAAAAGAGGGCTTTTGGGAATTATTAAAGGACTGTTTTCATGAGTTTGTTTGAGGCATTATTTGGAAGAAAGAAGAAATCTGCCGAAGCTGCGAAAGATAGGCTTAAAATTATGTTAGCGCATGAGAGAGTTCATGCTCTACCTTATATAGACGATTTGAAAAAGGATATTATAGAGGTGGTAAAGAAGTATGCCGAGGTAAACGATATAAAGATAAAGACCGAGAAAAATCAAGATATAGATTTCTTGGAGGTGGAGATTGTTTTAAACTCTCCTTCTAAGGATTAATGTTTTTTTATGCTTGCTTTTAGAGTTAGAAGGAAAAATGTTAAATATTTTTATTTGGTTTTAATTGTCTTATCGATTTGTTTAATAGGAGTAGGATACAAATATTTCTCTCTTAGCGAAAAGGTTTCTACTATAGAAAAAGAGCTAAAAACAAAAGAGTTTTTAATCTCTCAGCTAAGAAGTGCGCTAAAACAGCAAAATATTCAAATAAAAAAATATCAAAAAGAGATAAAATTTTTAAAGAAGAGGGATAGGTTAGAGCGAGAAGACGGAATTTCTGAGATTGAGGATTATCTTTATAGTGTTGAATTTGAAAAAAAAACTAACGAAGAGAAAAAACTATCTACTTCCAAAAAGGCTTTAATTTCTAAAATTGATAATAATAAAATTTTTCATAGACCTAAAATTCCAAAACTTGCCATCATTATAGACGATGTGGCTTTTTTGCATGAGATTAGAGATATAAAAAAAATTCCCTTTAAAATCACCCCTTCCTTTTTTCCTCCTTCAAAAAGACATCCAGATACCTATAAATTTGCTAAAGATTTTAAATTTTATATGATTCATCTTCCCATGGAGGCTTATAAATTTTCAAGAATTGAAGATAATACAATAAAAGTTAAAGACTCTTCAAAAACTATGGAGAAAATCATTAAGAGAGTCAGAAAATGGTTTCCAAAAGCCGTTTATATAAATAATCATACCGGCAGTAAATTTACTTCCGATAAGAAAGCTATGGAAGAGCTTTTTCATATTTTAAAAAAGTATGATTTTAAGTTTTTGGATAGCAAAACCTCTCCCTATTCCAAAGCTTTAATTGTTGCTAAAGAGTTTAATGAAACTATCTTCTCAAGAGATATATTTTTGGATAATATTGCAAATGTGGACTATATCAAAAATCAATTAAGAAAAGCTGTGAGACTGGCCAAAAAAAGGGGATACGCCATAGCGATAGGACATCCAAGAAGAGCTACTCTAAAGGCTTTAAGGGATGCAAAAGATATTTTAAAAGGAGTCGATGTAGTTTATGTAAACGAGCTTTAGGAGTTTTATGATAAAAGAGGTAGATTTTACAATTAACGAACTTCTCTCTATGCAAAAATATCCTCCAAAACTTTTTTATATAGGCAATTTGAATCTTTTAAAAAAAAGAAAAATTTCAATTGTTGGAGCAAGACGGGCTTATCCTTATACCAAAACCTATACAAGACTTCTTGCAAACGAGCTTAGTAAAAGAGGCGTGGTTGTAGTTAGCGGGTGCGCTATGGGAGTTGATAGAGAGGCTCATTTGGGAGCTGGGGCTAATAACACGATAGCTGTTATGGGAAACTCTCTTGATATTAGATATCCTTCTATAAATGCCTCTTTAATAAAAGATATTGAAGAGAAAGGGCTTGTTTTGAGTCAGTTTGATGAAGGATTTAAAGCCACTAAATGGAGTTTTGTGGTAAGAAACGAAATAGTTGTAGCTTTAGGGGAAGTTCTTGTGGTAGCCCAAGCTGATTTAAAAAGCGGAAGCATGAGAAGCGTAGAGTTTGCTTTAGAAATGGGTAAAGAGATATATGTTCTGCCTCACAGATTAAATGAGAGCGAAGGGACGAACTATCTTTTGAAAAACTCTTTGGCAAAGCCTATTTTGGATATAAAAGAGTTTGCTGATAATTTTGGAGAAGAGGTTTTTATAAAAGAGAATAAAAAAGATAAATTTTTGGAATATTTAAAAACTTCTCCCTCTTTAGAAGAAGCTTTGAGAAAATTTGGAGATAGAGTTTTTGAAGCGGAGCTTATGGGTGAGATAGAGATAAATAACGGTAAGATAAAAGTTATAAAGTAAATTATATTTATATAAGGACGATTTTGAAATAAAAAAGGCTTATACCTATGCATATAGAGTGGGGTGAATTTAAAGAATTTCGAAAAGAGAGAGAAAAAATTCAAAAAGAGGATAAACTATATCTTTTGATAGATTTTATAGTAAGTTTTTACAATATTCACTCTCTTGAAAGAATATTTGAGATTTTAAAAAGCGATACCCTCTCTTTTTTAATGATGAAAAAGAGAGGGATAAAGGGTTTGGATGATTTGGAGAGATACATTAAATTATATGGCTCAAAATTTCAAAAAATTTATTAATTTGCACAGTAATCAACTCCCGTTTTCTCAACAGCTCTTTTTAGGTTTTCCATTTTGGGAGAGCATGGAAAATCGTATCTCTCTTTTGGAAATATTAAATTTCTAAAAGAGGCATATGGTTCATCGCTTCCATTTTCCAAAGCTTCTCCGTAATACTTTTCATTATTATTGAAGGTGTATTCAATTAATGCTTGAAGAGGTTTTAAAATAGCCTCTTTCTCATTTAGATTACCGTCTCCTTGAGGAAAATAGTGATCTACTCCCTCTATTATTTGATAATCTTTATTTCTATTTGGAATGGTTGTCAGCATAGAGTAGATTTTCATAGAGATTCTTGGATCGTTTTCAAAATCTTCTCCATATTTTTGGATAACCACTTTTGTGGATGGAGGAATTTTTTCAAAATCGCTTCTTCTCATATCGAAAGGATACCAAGGAGCCATCGCAAAAACAAATCTTGCATCCTCTCCCCATCCTTTATTTAGAAAATATTTCAAAACAAAAAAGGCTTTGCCTCCGCCTGATGAGTGTCCCACCACTCCCAATCTGTTTTTATCTATATATTTTTCAATATTGCTTTTTTCTAACAAATTCTCAATATTTTCAGCAGCAGTTTTGGAATCGTATCTCTCATTTTCTTTTGAAAAAATTACGATATATCCTTTTGAGGCTAAAAATCTCAAAATAGTCTCATAAGTTCTATCACTTCTTGTCCACCAGCCTGATAGAAAAAATATTGCAGGTTTTGGATAGTTATCTTTCAAAGAGGATGGATAATATACAGCGCCGTTTTTGAAAGTCTCTTTTTCTATATCGTTTTTATACTCAAGAGCTGTTTTATTATCTATTTTTGTTACTTTAAAAGGAATTGTCTCAATCTCCTCGTAAGAGTTGTCTAAAAAGAGTTTTGCTTCATACTCTCCGCTTTTTATATTATAAAAACTTAGATGGCCGTTTTTAAATCCGCTTTCTTCATTTAGAGCCACTCCGCCATTTGTAAAAGCCCAAGCTTCAGTATATTCCAAATCATTTGAAGGAGAATTTGCAGGATATATTCCTATCCAGTCATTTGCGTTTCCGGGCAAATCGGAAAAATATACCACTACACTCTCCCCTTCTTTGTAAGATGTTTTGGACATATATATATGAGGATGGGCAAATAGATAGATACTCCAAAAAAGCAGTAAAACAGAGCTTAACATTTTCATATCGAATCCTTTTTGTAAATAATAATTTACTATTTAGAAATAGTAGCAAAATTATATTTACCTTTTTATAAATTTGACGATTTATTTTTTTAACTAACTTTTTATTTTATTTTATTTGTTTTTTAATGTGTTATAATCAATTATATTCTTGGATAATGTTTATTAAAAGGAGAATTAAATGGGGAAGATGAAGGAGAAGCTAACTGATATCAAAAAACTTATAGGTAAACTCCAAAGAGAACAGCCTGAGGAGATAAAATCTTTTTTAGGTTTTATGACAGCCGTAACAAAAGAGGGAGCTTTAAGCGTAAAGCAAAAAGAGCTTATAAATGTAGCTTTAGCCGTTGCAGCTCAATGTGAATGGTGCATAGTTTTGCATGTCAGCGAAGCTTTAAAAGCTGGATGCAAAAGAGAGGAGATTTTGGATGCGGCAATGCAGGCTGTTTTGATGCATGGAGGCCCTGCTTTGATGTATATGACTCCTGTTGAAAAAGCTTTGGAAGAGTTTGAAAATGAATAGTGCAAGAGTTAAAGAGTTTTATTATTTAATGAAACTTGGAAGGGAGTTTGAGATAAGGGCTAAAGAGGAGTATATGAAGGGCAATATTGCCGGCTTTTTGCATTTGGATATCGGCCAGGAGGCTGTAAGTGTTGGAAGCATGAAAGCTTTTATGAAAGGGGATGTTTTTACTCATTATAGAGAGCATGTCTTGGCTATAGCAAGAGGTATGGATCCAAAATTGGTAATGGCCGAGCTTTTTGGAAAAAGGGAGGGAGTTAGCAAAGGAAAGGGAGGCTCTATGCATCTTTTTGAGCCGAAACTTTCCTTCTATGGGGGAGATGCGATAGTAGGCGGCCATCTTCCAATAGCCGTGGGATGCGCTTATGCAAGAAAGATACAAGGTGAGAATGCCGGAGTTTTTGCAATTTTTGGAGACGGAGCTTCAAATAGCGGAGCTTTTTTTGAGTCGATAAATATAGCTGCGGCATGGAAGCTTCCCATTATCTTCTTTTTGGAAAACAACTATTACGCTATCGGAACCCATATTTCATGGGTTAGCCCTTTTGTAGAGCTTTATAATAAAGTTAAAAACTATATGCCTGCAGTTAGAATTAACGGAATGGATGTATGCGAAGTTTATGAAGAGGTTATGAGAGCCAAAAATTATATAGAAAACGGTTTGGGGCCATATTTTATAGAGGCTGAGTGCTACAGATATGAAGGGCACTCCATGAGCGATAGCGGACAGTATAGATCCAAAGAGGAGCTTGAGATATTTAAATCAAAAGACCCGATAGAAAATTTAAGAAAAAAAGCTTTAAAAGATGGACTTGTTGAGGAGAGTTTTTTCAAAGAAGCTGATAGAAAAGCTCAAATGGAGGTAGAAGAGGCTGTGCAATTTGCATTGAGAGCTTCTGAGCCTGAAATTTCTGAACTTTATGAAGACCTGTTTTGCAAGGAATGTTCAAATGTTGTATCGTGAAGCTTTAAATAAAGCCATAGATGAAGCTATGGAGATTGATAAAAGCGTTGTTATTTTGGGAGAGGATGTTGGAAGATACGGGGGAAGCTATAGGGTAAGCGAAGGGCTTTTTGCCAAATATGGAAAGGAGAGGGTTATAGATACTCCAATAGCCGAGCTCTCTATCGTTGGAAACGCAATAGGTATGGCTATTGCCGGACTTAGGCCGGTTGCCGAGATAATGACAGTAAATTTCTCTCTTTTAGCTTTAGATCAGATTATAAATCATGCTTCCAAATTTAGATATATGAGCGGAGGAAAGCTTGCCATACCGCTTACCGTTAGAATGCCAGGAGGGGTTAGTCGCCAGCTTGCAGCCCAGCATAGCGAAAGCTATGAGACTATTTACGCTTCAATTCCGGGACTTATCGTTTTTGCCGCTTCTAATCCAAATTATGCCTATCATGCTTTAAAAAAAGCTATATTTTTAAATGATCCGGTTATCTTTTTGGAGCATGAGCTTTTGTATAACGAAGAGGGGGAAGTTGATTTTAATGAGGATTTGGATCCTTTCAAAGCAAAAGTGGTAAAAGAGGGAGAGGATATAACTGTTATAAGCTATCTTAAAATGGTAAAAGACTCCCTAAAAGCGATAGAGAAAATAGAGAAGTCTTTAAATATTACCTGCGAGCTTATAGATTTAAACTCTCTAAGACCTTTGGATATGCAGACTATAGCTAATTCCATAAAAAAGACAAAGAGAGCTGTTATAGTGGAAGAAGACCATAAAAGCGGAGGATACGGCGCCGAAGTTTGCGCAAGGATTTGCGAAGAGCTCTTTTATGAACTGGATGCTCCCGTTTTGAGAATAGCGGGAGAAGATGTTCCCATTCCCTACAATAGAAAACTTGAATTAGCCTCTATCCCGACTCCTGACAAAATAACCGCAAAAATTATCTCTTGGGCAAAAGAGAACGGAGTTTAATCTCTTTTTGCCTTTTCCTCTTTTAAAAATCTACAATTTTTTGCTTATTTATTAATCAGATTAAGTCATCTTTTTTACTCTATTTTTTGCTACCATTTTAAAAACAAAAATTAAGAGGAGTTTTTATGAAACTTGGCGAGCTAAAAAGCGCCGGTCATCTGCCTACTTTGATAGCGGCTTTTTTATATTTTGATTTTAGTTTTATGGTTTGGACGATGCTTGGACCTCTTGCTACTGAGATAGGGGAGTCTTTGGCCAAACACGGTTATATTTTAGATCCAAATCAAAAAGCTACTCTCTTAGCCGTTCCTATTTTGGGAGGGGCTATTTTGAGAATAGTTTTGGGTTTTTTAGTGGATAATATAGGAGCTAAAAAAACGGCTATAATAGCTCAGCTTATAGTAATCTCTTCTTTGTTTTATACATATTTTAAGGGAGAGAGCATCACTTATGGAGAGCTTTTATTTGTTGCTTTCGGGCTTGGCTTTGCGGGAGCGAGTTTTGCGGTTGCCCTGCCGCAGGCTGGGCAGTGGTATCCGCCAAGGCTTCAAGGAGTGGTTTTGGGACTTGCGGGAGCTGGAAATATAGGCGTTGTGATAGATTTCCTTTTTGCTCCTAAAATTGCCGAAATTTGGGGATGGCCTGCTGTGTTTTTGGTTGGAGGCATTTTATCTGCTATTATTTTGATAACTTATATAATTATGGCAAAAGACGCCCCGCCTGAGGTTTATACCCCAAGAAAAAAGAGAGTAAGCGATTATTTAAAACTTCTAAAAGATAAAGATACTTGGTGGTTTAGTCTGTTTTATGCAGTAAGTTTTGGAGGGTTTGTTGGATTTGCAAACTATATGAAAGTATATTTAATGAGCGTTTATAAACCAGAGATGGCCCAGATAGGTATGAATATTTTAGGAGAGAGCAACGTAAAGGTTGTAGCCGGTTATTTTGGCGCTTTGTGTATTTTTGCGGGAGCTATGTTAAGACCTGTGGGGGGAGCGATAGCCGATAAGATGGGGGGAGTTAAGAGTTTGTATATCTTTTTTGGAGTTGTTGCGGCTATGGCGGTTATAAATGCTGCTTTTGTCCACAATTTCTATTTTGCTATAGCGGTTTTGTTTATCATTATGGCCTTTTTGGGAATGGCAAACGGAGCTGTGTTTCAGCTTGTGCCTCAAAGATTTGGCAAAGATATGGGTATAATGACCGGTATTATCGGATGTGCCGGAGGTTTGGGGGGAACTGCTTTAGTTAAGACTCTTGGATGGAGTAAAGCGGCTTTTGGAAACTATCATGTGGGATTTTTTATATTCGCTTTTATAGTGGCTGCGGCGATTGTTGGAATAAG
>JALVCR010000072.1 GCA_027009865.1 Campylobacterales bacterium | reverse complement strand
AATCTGGAAGCTATTTTTTTAAAGATAGAGTCTTGTCTCTTTTTCCTGTATCCCGCAACCATTTTTAGATTCTCATCGCCGTTTTTTAAGACTTTTAGCATTTTTGGAATATCTTTTGGATCATTTTGCCCGTCTCCGTCCATCGTAGCGATTATCCCATATTTTGCGCTCTTTATTCCGTTATATAAAGCTTTGCTTTGTCCGCAGTTTTTTTTATGAGCTATTACTCTTAAAATTGAAATCTCTTTTTTCATATCCAATAAATTTTTCAAAGTATTATCACTGCTTTTATCATCTACTACGATAATCTCTCCATCTATATCGCTTTCTTTTAAAACTTTATATGTTTTTCTAACAAGCTCTTCAATATTCCCCTCTTCATTATGAACGGGAATAACAACAGAAATAGTTTCAATCATACCTTAACCTCTTTTTACTATAAACCTATTATTATATGACAATGCCGTTAAAAAAGCCATAAAAATTTACAATTTAAAGTTATGGAAAATTTTTTTCTGATTTTTCTCTCTTGAATGAAATTATTTAAAGTCTATCTTTAAGTTTTATTGGTTATAATTTAACTAAATTCATAATAAAACAAAAAACGGACAATTAAAATGAATAGTTTTTTAAATTCAAAATATTTCAAATTATTTATATCTTTAATAGGATTATCGATAATATTTTTATTTATTAAACTTATATCGTTAAGCGAGCTAAATCAGCTTTACCTCATATACTCCATAATAGTCCTAACCTTAACAATAATTGGGCTTTTGGTTTTAAAACACTACAATACAAAATCATATAAAGACAAAGTCTTATCATATCAAAAAGCTCTTGAAAGCAGCGGGCTGTTTGCAATTTTGGATAAAAACCTGAAAGTTACCTATGCAAATGAAAAATTTAAGGAAATGACAAAGATAAAAGATTTAAAAAAAGAGGACATTTTCTTTTTAAAACTTTTTCCAAATAATGAAGATGGAAGAAGAATCAGAGTAAAAATAAAAAATTCAATCAAAACAAAAAATAGTTACAATGGAATAATAGAAATTAAAGGAAGAGAGAAAGTTTGCATACTAAGCGCCTCTATCTATCCATTTTTCTTTAACAAAAAAAGAAATGAAGGCTATATAGTATTTGGAATAGATATTTCAAAACATATAGAGATGGAGAAAAAATTAAAAGAATTGATTTATATAGACCATATAACAAATCTTCCAAATAGACTGAAACTGATAGAAGATTTAAAAAACAGAGATTACAATAGATCTTCCATGATTTTGATAGATGTGGATTCATTAGGAATGTATAGCGAATATTTCGGAGTCGATGCGGGAGATTGCATCCTTTTAGAAATTGCTCAATGGCTAAGTAGCAAACTTCCTACAAAAGATTCAAAACTTTATAAAGTTGATTCCACAATTTATGGAATATTTATAAATTCCGCTCTCTCTTACAATGAGCTTAGAGACTATTTAAAACTTCTTCACTCCAATATGAAAAAAGAGACATTCTGGATAAAAGATGAGGAAGTATCGATAACTTTCACTCTCGGAGCAGCCCTAAATACCAACAAAATATTCAAACACGCTTTTCAGGTTCTAAAGAAGGCAAAAGCCGAGAAAAAACCTTATGAAATATTCTCATTTAATCCATCTTTAGAGAAAATATCTCAAAAAAATATTCACACTATAAATGCTATAAAAGAGGCGATAGAACAAAACAGTGTTATTCCGTTTTTCCAGCCTATTTTAAATATAAAGACCAATGAAGTTGAAAAATTTGAATCTCTAATGAGAATAAGAAATTCCAAAAATATTATTCTTTCTCCTATTGATTTTATAAATATAGCCGTAAAAGCAAAACTCTATCCCACATTAACGAGAATGATGATAGAAAACTGCTTTAAAAATTTTCATCACCGATATATCGAATTTTCAATAAATATCTCTACAAAAGATATAGTAAACAAAAAAACGGCAAACTTCATTATAGAAAAGCTAATAGAGTATGATTTGGGAAGCTGGGTGGTTTTTGAAATTCTTGAAAGCGAAGATATAAAAAATTCTGATGAAATATACGATTTTATCAAAAGAATTAAAGCCCTTGGAGCGAGAATAGCAATAGATGATTTTGGTTCCGGATACTCAAATTTCGATCATATCCTAAAACTTCAAATAGATTATATAAAAATAGACGGCAGTTTAATCAAAAATATTGATATAAACGAAGACGCTCAAGTTATCGTCCAAACGATAGTAAAATTTGCGAAATCTTTGGATATAAAAACAATCGCTGAATTTGTATCTTCCCAAAAAATTTATGATAAAATAAAAGAGCTTGATATAGATTACGCCCAAGGCTACCATATAGGAAAGCCCTCTGAAAATATAGATATTTACCTAAAGGGAATAAAAGATGACTCTAACAAACGAACAAAAAAAACTTTTACTCCAAATAGCCAAAAAGGCAATTGAGGAAGAATTTACACAAAAAACTCTTATAGATAAAGATGAGCTTGTAAAAAATAATCCATGGCTTTTAAAAGAGCAGGCTGTATTTGTTACATTAAATAAAAATCATAATTTAAGAGGCTGCATAGGCTCGATAATTCCGCATAGAGCTTTGATAGACGATCTAATAGCAAACGCAAAAGCAGCCGCATTTTCAGATCCGAGATTCAATCCTTTAAGCAAAGAAGAACTAAAAGATATAGAGATAGAAGTCTCTCTCCTAACCGTGCCAAAAGAGCTTTTATATAAAGATATTGAAGATTTAAGAAATAAAATAAGACCTATGGTAGATGGAGTAATATTGCAGCTTGACGGATATCAGGCTACATTTTTGCCGCAAGTGTGGGAGGATTTAAAAAGTTTTGACGAATTCTTCGCCCATCTTTGCCTAAAAGCATCCCTTCCTATGGATTGTTTGAAATACCATCCCAAAATCTATACCTATCAGGTGGAAAAAATAGAGGAGTGATTCTTTTTGTAAAAAACCTTTCCTACTCTCTCTATATGCTCTTTTAAAGCGCTATTTTTGATTTTATTAAAAATAGTTAAATCTACTTTATATGGCAGCAAAAGCTCATCTATATCAAAAAAAATTTTATATAAAGTGGGGGTATCAATATCCCCGATAATGGCCAAATCTATATCCGAACCCTCTTTATAATTCCCTTTGGCTCTTGAACCGTAAATTATCACCTTATCTATTTTAGGATATTTCAAGAAAATATCTCCCAAACTTGAAATAACACTCTCCTTTAAACCAAATCTCACTCTTTTCCTTCTATATTTTTTAATTTTTCTTCAAACTCTTCAAATCTGAAGATATACACATTTAAAATCATATCAACTATCTCATCTATTACCTCTTCGTCATAAATATGAGATGTCAAATTTCTGCTTTTTATCATATTCATCCAATCTTCGCCACTATTTATTAACCCGGCATTAAAAGCCTCTCTAACAGCATCCCTTGAGCCGAAAATCTGCCCCGTTATTCCATGGTATTCCAAAAAATTTTTCATAGTTTTCCACGCAAGTTCATGCGTAAACTCAAAAGCTTGAATCAATCCCTGTTTTTCAAGATCGCTAAGCTCTCTTTTAGAAGAGATTTCACAAGCTTCTTTCAATCTTTTTAACGCCTTTTTATAATTCTCAAATCTCTGCTTCCATCTAATATCATTCATCCAACATCCTATCTGCTAAGCTGAGCCTTCTTTTCGCTTTGCATAAGCCATACAAACACCTCTACAACGGCTTTATAGAGCTTTGGAGGAACCTCCTCTTCAATATCAACATCAAGCAAAGAGGAAGCTAAAGAGGCGTTTTTAAAAATAGGTATATCAAACTCCTCAGCTTTTTTCAAAATCTTTAAAGCAATCTCCCCTTTTCCCTTTGCAACAACTTTTGGAGCATTCATAGAATTTTTTTCATACTTTAAAGCTACAGCCTTTTTATAATTCATTCCCTACCTCAAACCTATAATTGCGGCAAATCTTCCCGTAATCTTCTCTCTTCTATAAGAAAAATAATCCCTTAAACAACAGGTGCATCTATTTGATATCTCTATATTCTCTTCTCTTACTCCAGCCTCTAAAAGCTCATCTTTATTTAGAGTTTGAAGATCAAGATAAAACATCCCCTCCCTCTCTAAAACATATTTTTTGCC
>JALVCR010000071.1 GCA_027009865.1 Campylobacterales bacterium | reverse complement strand
TATCTTTTTCAATGCGAAAAATCTTAGATTATATGGCCATTGAGTCAGTGCCCAAAAAATAGGCGCTTAGTACAAAATAAGTTTCTTATTGATCACTACAGACAATTATATATTTTTTTAGTTTGTATGCAAATCATTTTTATGAGATTAGAGATTAATTTTTAAGAAGAGATTACAGTAGATGAATTTAACATATTAACACTAATTATGGGATTCTATAAAAAGGAAGATTAAATGATGGCTCCGGATGCAGGATTCGAACCTGCGACCAAGCGGTTAACAGCCGCCTACTCTACCGCTGAGCTAATCCGGAATAAGTTGGAGTCATTTCCAAAATCGGATTGAAATTATAGACAATTTTAAAAGAGTTGTCAAGAGTTTTTCCAAAAAAATTTTTAAGGCGGACAAAACCGCCCTTTATCAATTTAAAAAGGTATTATAAACTCTCTCCAATTCCGCATAAGGAATTTCGCTATTTTCAGTAATAAAAGCTATAGCTTCATATGGATCTCCGTCGGTAATCTCCAAAGCGTCTTCAAGCAAACTAGCCAAAGTATCATCATCAAGATTTTCAACGTCTATTTCGCTTAGCAAACCTAAAAGCTCCAATTCTTCAACTGTCATATTTTCTCCTTTTGGTGAAATAAATATTACCATATAAATAATTTTTGAAAATCATACACCATTTTACTTAAATATTTTACCTATTGCTTCTATAACGTAAAATAGTTAAGCTTTGAAAAAGTTTTTTCTCTTTCAAAAGCTCTTGGTTAGTATCGGAAAAAAATTTACTTTTTTAAAGCGATTTTGAGGCTAATTTTTATATGATAAATGATATGTAAAAAACAATATTAAATATTTTTTATTTATTTTAGCTTGATATAAATTATTAATATGATTTATTAAAGCAAATTTCAATAAAATTTTGGGAAATTATGTGAGGATTATATGATTTTAAGTATAGAAAGCAGTTGCGATGACAGCTCCATAGCAATAACGGAGATAGAAACAAAAAAACTTCTATTTCATAAAAAAATATCTCAAGAACTAAATCATTCAAAATACGGAGGGGTGGTTCCTGAACTTGCCGCAAGACTTCATGCAACCGCTCTTCCAAAAATCTTGGAAGAGAGCAAAATATTTTTCAAAGATTTAAAAGCTATAGCCGTAACAAACGAACCGGGCTTATCGGTAACATTAATAGAGGGAGTTTTAATGGCCAAAGCTTTGGGAATCTCTCTAAATCTTCCTTTAATTGCGGTAAATCATCTAAAAGGGCATATCTACTCCCTGTTTATAGAAAAAGAGAGTCTCTTTCCCCTTTCTGCTTTATTAATATCGGGAGGCCACACGCAAATAATAGAAGCCAACTCTTTTGATAATATGAAAACTGTTGCCAAAACTTTGGATGACAGTTTCGGAGAGAGTTTTGATAAAGTTTCAAAAATGTTAAATTTAGGATATCCAGGAGGCCCTGTTATAGAAAAACTTGCAAAAGAGGGAGATGAAAACAGATTCAAATTTACAATCCCTCTCTCAAACTCCCCTCTTTTGGCATTTAGCTATTCTGGAATAAAAAATCAAGTAAGACTTCAAATAGAAAAAATAGATAAAAACAATCCCCAAGATATAAAAGATTTATGCGCATCCTTTCAAAAAGCGGCAACTGCCCATCTGATTCAAAAATGCAAAAAGTATTTCAAACAAAATAGAATAAAAGATTTTGCGATAGTGGGAGGAGCAAGCCAAAATCTATATGTAAGAGAGAAGTTTTTAAATCTGTGCAACGAATTTAAAATAAATCTCCATTTAGCGCCTTTAAAATACTGCTCCGATAATGCCGCCATGATAGGAAGATATGCAATAGATGCCTTTAAAGAGGAAAAATTTACTCCTCTAAAAACCCTAAAAGCAAATCCCCAATCAACATTTTGAACTCTTTAAGCAAAATTTTGGTATATTCACTGCTTTGATTAAATAGATATAAAAAGGATATAGCTGTATGCAAGTTAACGTAGAGAAGAAAAATGGAGCCAACGCAAAGGCTACGGGAACTATCACTAACGAAACAATATCCAAAAAAGAGGATAAAATAGCAAAAGAGATAGCAAAAACAATCGAAATTCCGGGCTTTAGAAAAGGGAAAGTCCCTCCTGCGATAGTAAAGAAGAGATATAAAGATAAAATCGCTCAAGACGCAAAAAGCGAAGCTGTTCAAGAGTTTTTTGACAAAGCTTTAAGCGAGCTTCAAATAGAGAGGGAAAAACTAATAGGCGAGCCGGTATTTGACAAATTTGAAGAGAAAGAGAATCAAATAGAGATAGAGATGAGCATAGCTTTTAGGCCTGAGATTGATTTGGGAGATTACAAATCTTTGATTCCTGAAGTAAAAGAGGCTGAAGTTAGCGATGAAGAGGTAGAAAACAGAATCAAAGATATGCTAAAAGCTGTAGCTCCTTTTAAGAAGGTAGAAGAAGACAGAGAGCTTAAAGAGGGAGATTTCGCTCTTATAGATTTTGAAGGATTTATTGACGGAAAGCCTTTTGAGGGAGGAAAGGCTGAAGGGTATCTTCTTGAGATTGGAAGCAAAAGCTTTATAGAGGGATTTGAAGATCAGCTAATAGGCATGAAAGCTGGGGAGACAAGAGAGATAAAAGTAACTTTCCCAGAAAATTACGGTTCAAAAGAGCTTGCCGGAAAAGAGGCGGTTTTTAAAGTTACTCTAAATGAGATTCAACAAAAAGATATCCCTTCTCTTGATAATATAGATGAAGAGACTTTAAAAAAGCTGCTTCCAGGAGAGGAGAATCCATCAATAGATTTGTTAAAAGAGAAAGTAAAAGAGCAGATAAAATCAGAAAAAATGAGCAAACTCTACAATGAAGAGCTAAAACCGGCTTTCGTTGAAAAACTGGTTGAGAGCATCTCTTTTGATCTTCCGGAAAACATAGTAGAGCAAGAGATGGATTTGGCGCTAAGAAACGCTTTTGCGGCTATGAGCGAGGAAGAGAGAAAAGAGTATCAGGAAAATGTAGAGAAAGTTAAAGAAAAAAGAGAAGAGTTTAGAGAAGAGGCTAAAAAAAGCGTAAAACTTACATTTATTGTAGATGAGCTTGCCAAAAAAGAGCAAATTGACGTAAGCGATCAGGAACTATCCTCCACAATCTATTTTGAAGCTTTGCAAACTGGAAGAAATCCGCAAGAGCTTCTTGAGTATTACAAAAACAACAACCTCTTGCCGGCAATTAAAATGGCGATGATAGAGGATAAACTTTTTTCAAAACTGTTCGATAATAAATTAAAAGAGAGTAAAGAGGGATAATGAGTTATATTCCTATCGTAATAGAAAAAACAGGACGCGGAGAGAGAAGCTACGATATCTATTCAAGACTTCTAAAAGATAGAATCATTATGCTAAGCGGGGAGATAAATGATGCCGTAGCCTCCTCTATCGTAGCTCAGCTTCTCTTTTTGGAAGCTGAAGATCCCGATAAAGATATCTATCTTTATATAAATTCTCCCGGCGGCGTTATTACAAGCGGTTTTAGCATATATGATACGATGAATTATATAAAACCGGATGTAAGCACAATCTGCATAGGACAGGCCGCTTCAATGGGAGCCTTTTTGTTAAGCTGCGGCGCAAAAGGGAAAAGATACGCTCTTCCGCATGCAAGAATTATGATTCACCAGCCTTTGGGAGGAGCTCAGGGACAGGCTACCGATATTGAGATTCAAGCCAAAGAGATTTTGAGACTAAAACATATAATAAATGAGATTTTAGCCCAAAATACCGGGCAAAATATCAAAAAGATAGCAAAAGATACCGAAAGAGACTTTTTTATGAGCGCCCAGGAAGCGGCGCAATATGGCTTAATAGATAAAGTTTTGGAAAAAAGTTTTAAATAAAGAGGTTTTTCCTCTTTATTTTCCTTTGAAAATTTTATATACTTCTTTAAAAAATCTAAGGCGAAAACCTTGATAAGAGAAATTATCACCTATCCCAACAAAATATTAAAACAAAAATCAAAACCGGTAGAGAGATTTGATAAAGAGCTTCACACATTGCTTGACGATATGTATGAGACGATGATTGCAAAAAATGGAATAGGGCTTGCCGCAATCCAAATAGCCGTTCCGCTGAATGCTTTAATTATCAACTTGGCAGATGAAGAGGGAAA
>JALVCR010000070.1 GCA_027009865.1 Campylobacterales bacterium | reverse complement strand
AAGAGATTTCGATAATGCGATAAAAATGTATGAGAAAGCAAGAGAGTTTGGTGAAGATGAAGATCTTTTGTATAACTTAGAGCTTGCCAAGAAGATGAAAAAGCTTAAAAAAAAGCAGCAAAGCCAGCCTAAAAAGGGAAAAAAGAAAACCAAAAACTCTCAAAGCAAAAAAAACTCAAACAAGGGGGCTAAAAATAAGAAAGAGGATAAAAAATCTCTTAGCAAAACGGATAAAAAAAAGAGTTTGAAAAATAAAAAAAGCTCTTTGAAAAAAATAAAAAAGAGTCTTACCGATATGGAAGAGAAAAAGTGGCAGAGGCTTTTAGAAAAAAAGAGAGCTAAAACCCTTCCAATAAAGATAAAAACCGATATAAAGAGAAGTTATGAAGAAAATCCTTGGTGAGATTTTGTTTTTTTTGCTTTGTTTAAGCTCTCTTTACTCGGCTGAGGCTTTTTTAGACAAAGATCATATCATAAAGGGAGAGAGCGTAACTTTAAAATTAAGCGTGGAGGGAGAGAGGGCCACTTTCCCCAAAATTACGCAAATTGGGGGATTTGATATAGAATCTGTATCATCTTCCAAAAGCGAGATAGTAAAGAGTGGCAAAATTTACAGATATATATCCAAATATTACACCTTTACCCCTTTAAATGACGTGTCGATTCCATCTTTTAAGATTTCAGTTGACGGAAAAGTTGAAAAGACATCTCCTCTTAATGTAAAAGTTAAGAGTATTCCTTCTAAAGATTTTGATTTGGAGATGTATGTCAATAAAAAGAGAGCGTTTGTAGGAGAGCCTATTCTTCTTAGTATCATTTTTAGAAAAAGAATCGGGGTAAGCGTTCAGGATATCAGATTTTCTCCCCCCTCTTTTGTCGATTTCTGGGCAAAAGAGCTTAAAACCTCTCCCAAAGAGATTGTGGGAAGTTTTGTGGTTCAAAAGCTTCAATATGTAATTTTCCCACAAAAGGAGGGAAAGCTTAAAATATCTCCCGCTTTTTTAAATATTGCAGTTCCTGTAAGAAGCGGATACTCATATTATGCCAAATGGAAAAAGATAGTATCAAATTCTTTAACGATAGATGTAAAGCCTCTTGCAAACGGAGTTAATCTGTATGGCAAATACTCTCTTTTTGTAGATACCGATAAAAAAGAGGTATCGTCAAATAAGCCCGTTAATTTAGTAATTAAAATAACGGGAGAGGGAAATATAGAGGATATTTCCGATTTTTCACTAAATATTCCAAATGTTACAATTTACAAGAAGAAACCCAAAATTTTGGCAAGATATGAGAAGGGAGATTACAGGGGAAGCTTTATTCAAAATTTCTCCATTCTCTCCAAAAAAAGCTTTACGATTCCCCCCTTTACGCTCTCATATTTTGACAAGGATAAAAAAGAGGTTGTTACCCTAAAAAGCAATCCCATAAAAATAAAAGTAATTAACTCTAAAAAAGAGCAAGATACTAAAATAGTTAAAAGCGATATAAAAAAAGAGGATGAAGTCGATATGAAAAAGCTTATACTTTTGTCCCTCTCAACATTTATAATAGGGATTTTGATAGGGCTTTTGATTCAAAAAGAGAGAAAAAAGAAGAAAAAAGCTCTCTCTTCGATTCAAAAAAGGATAAAAGCGGCAAAGAGCGATAAAGAGCTTTTGAAAGTTCTTTTGCCTTTTGTTGAGAGATCCAAAGAGATAGAGGAGATAGTTTTGGCTTTAGAGTCAAACGTCTATGAGGGCGGAGGCTATAAGATAGATAAAAAACAGTTAATTAAAAAAATCGACTCCTATTTAAAAGGGGATAGAAAAAAAGAGGAGTTTGAAGAACTGATTTAAAGGAGTTTTAGTGGATATTTTTCAGGCCATAATAATCGGAATCATAGAAGGTTTTACGGAATTTTTGCCAATCTCTTCAACAGGGCATATGATAGTTGCAAGCAAGCTTATGGGCATAGATCAAGACTCGGTCCAAAAGAGTTTTGAGGTTATTATACAGTTTGCGGCCATTTTGGCGGTTGTGCTTTTGTATAAAGATAAAGTGTTTAGGGATTTTACGCTTTGGAAGAAGCTTATTTTGGCGTTTTTGCCAATAGGAGTTGTCGGATTTATCTTTAGCAAACAGATAAAAGCTCTATTTAGCGTCGATGTTGTTGCGTGGATGTTTATAATAGGCGGTATTATTTTTTTGATAGTTGAATATTTTTATAAAGAAAAAGAGCATTATATAAAAAGAGTTGAGGATGTAAGTTATAAACAGGCTCTTTTTATAGGTTTGGCTCAATGTTTTTCACTAATTCCTGGAACTTCGAGAGCCGGTTCTACAATAATTGGAGGAATGCTCTCTCACTTAAGCAGAAAGGCTTCTGCGGAGTTTTCTTTTTTGCTGGCTATCCCCGTAATGGCGGCAGTTACAGGGTATGATATATTAAAGCATTTTCATGAGTTTAGTTTTGATAACTGGATTGTGCTTCTTTTGGGATTTATTACCGCTTTTATTGTAGCTTATATTACTATAAAGCTTTTTATAGAGTTTCTCTCAAGATTTACTTTCGTTCCCTTTGGAGTTTATAGAATAATTTTTGGAATTTTTCTTCTCCTCTATTTTTAGGGGTTCTTCTCTCCCCGTTTTCTTTTGTTAAAAATCTTTAAATAAAGTTTCACAATTTTTTCACGATATTATTTTAAGATAGAATAAATATTGAAATTAGGGGTTTAATATGAAAAGGTTAGCGATACTCTCTTTATTTCTTTTTGGAAATTTTCTGTTTGCCGAGAGCATAACTTTTACAGATAGCGTGAGAGTCATTCAAAGCGAGCCGGTTTATAGAACCATAGTTAAAAGAAAACCTTATCAGGAGTGCTGGGAAGAGGAGGTTCCCGTATCTTATAATGAAGATTATTACGAAAGAGACGATTCCTCTAATGTCGGAGCTTTGATAGGCGGAGCTGCGGGAGGAATTTTGGGACATCAAATAGGAAAAGGGCACGGGAAAGACGCCGCAACCATCGGAGGGGCTATTATAGGAACCCTAATAGGCCAAAATATGGCAAAAACTCCAAGATATCATAATGAGCCAAGAGAGAGGTATAAAATCGTAAGAAGATGCAAAACTAAATATATAGAAAATGAAGAAGAGAGAATTACAAGATATAAAAATATAGCTATCTATAAGGGACATAGAATCGTAAAATATAGCGCTAGACCGCTAAGAAGAATCCCAATAACCGTAACGATTAGGTATTAAAATAGAGGGGGAGGGCTTAAAATTTAGCCTTCATCCCTAATTTTATCTCTTCCATATCAAAAACATTTTTTAAGATTTGTTCTATATTTTTTATTTCAGATTCGGTAAGTTGCGTAAGTTTTTTTTTAAAATATCGCTTGTGTAGAAAACAGATACTATTTACGACTATAAAACTGTCCTCTTTTAGCTCATCTCTTGCTTTGATTGGAAATCTAAATTCATTTGTAACGATATCTTTTTTTGTAGATAATGGCATTACTAAAAAATAATCATATATCTCTTCTTCTACCGCAAAATTTAATTTATCTGTTTGAAATATTAAAGCGGGTCTATTTTTAGCAAATGAAAAACTATCTTTACTTTTTCCAAATTCAACGAGATATATATCACCTTTTCTCATATTTTTACCTGATATATTCATTTATGATATCTATTCCAGCAAGCATAAAATCATCTAATTTTTCACTTTCATTAGCAGCTTTTTTAAGCTCTCTCTTTTTTTCTTTTGCCCATTCTTTGTATTCTATCTCTTTAATAATTTTTTCTATCAATGTGGCATATTTTGCGGGGAATACATAAGCTCTAACTTTTTTGCTTCTGCTATCTACAAGTTTTATTATCTCTTCGCTCTTTGTAATTAGAGTTGGATTTATTGTAATGTTCTTTATTCCATATTCTAACATTTTCATTTCCTTTATTAGAACTTGTTTTTCATTATATCATAACTAAGAATATAGATCAACATGGAAGTATAAACCAATTCCCATCATAAACATTAAAACTGTTACTAAAAGTAATGAATAAATAAAAAATTTTTGTTCAAATTCAAAAGTATTAAATAATTAATTTAAAATTAATTAATAGATATAAATAATTTTTAAAATTAAAAAATTAGGATGAAAAATGAGATATTTAATATTTGTTATAGTAATATTATTT
>JALVCR010000069.1 GCA_027009865.1 Campylobacterales bacterium | reverse complement strand
AAATGTAAACGGAACAGTTAGATTAAAACTTTACAAAGGAAATGTAACCGTAGTTGGAAGGAAATCCAAAAACTCTCTTTTCAATCCCGAATACTCCACTTTCGAAGAAGACAGCGTCTATAATCAAAAAGATGCGGAAGGTTTCATAAAATTAAACGCTCTTAGATTCATAATCGAAGGGAAAGCGAGAAAAAATTGAATCTTCTAAAAAAAGAAGGATTCAATTTTGCTTTCGATCCAAACGGATGCTTCTCTTGCGAGGGAAACTGCTGCAGAGGAGAGAGCGGATATATTTGGATTAATAAAGAGGAGATGGAGGCTATCGCCTCCTTTTTGAATATCTCTCTTAAACGTTTCAAAAACAATTATGTAAAAAAATATTATAATGGATACTCTATCAAGGAGATAGCCCAAAAGGGAGAGCATATCTGTATATTTTTTGATACAGAATTAAAAAGATGCGAAATCTATCCGGTTCGCCCAAAACAGTGCAGAAGTTTTCCTTTTTGGGATTATTTCAAAAACAATATAGAGGAAGTAGAGAAAGAATGTCCCGCAATAAAACGATTATCTTAATTTTATCAAGTTTGATTTTAACCGGCTGCGCTTTAAAAAATAAAATCTCTTTGCAAAAAGAGCCAAAAGAAGCAATAAGAGCAAATGAAATAAAAATTTTTAAACCAAAAATAGATGAAAAAAAATATAAAGAGCTCTCTCTTCTTTTGGAAGCTCTATACATAAAATATCAAAATCCGCACGCAACCGATTATGATATCTTCTACAAACTATATAAAGTTACTAAAAATCCAGATTACTTATATGAAGCCGCAAGAGACATAATAACCTATAAACCAAAAGATATAGACAAAGCTATAAAAATAATAAAAGAGGGGCTAAAAGATAATCCCGACAACGAAAAACTAAACAAAATGTTAGCAAGCCTCTATCTAAAAAACAATCAATTTAAAGAGGCTTTAACAATATCTAAAAAATTGCTTAAAAAGAGGAAAATAAAAAAATACTATATTTTTAATGCAATATCCTATCTTGGACTTAGAGATTTTAAAAGAGCGGTTAAATATTATAAAAAGGCTTATGAAATCTCTCCTGATGTAGAGATATTAAATCAGATAGCAACTATTTTATATCAGTTTATGGATAAAAAAGAGGAGGCTGTAAATCTTATAAAAGAGCATATCGCAAAACATGGCTGCGATTATTATATTTGTGAAAAATTAGCTCAAATATATTTAAATAATAAAGACCTCTCAAACGCTATCGATATATACAAAAAAATATATGAAAAGTATAAAGAAAAAAAGATTTTAAGAAAAATAGTAGAACTCTATCTTTTCAAAAATGAATATAAAGAGGCAATAAACTATATCATCTCAACAGGCGGAAACGAAGATCTGTTAATTGAGATATATATAGCCAAAAAAGATTACAAAAAAGCCTACACTGTGGCTAAAAGATTTTATGAAAAAAGCAAAAATCCCAAAATTTTGGCTAAACTCGCAATTTTGGAGTATGAAAAAGCCAAAGTAAAAGATAAAAAGCTCTTAAAAAAGGTAATTGAGAAATTTAAAAAATCTCTCCCTTTCCTATCCCCTTTTGATAAAGAGAACTCTCTTTATTACAACTACTACGGATATCTTTTGATAGATCACGATATAGACGTAAAAAAGGGAATTGAGTATGTAAAAAAAGCTCTTGAATTAGAACCCGCATCCATCTATTATCTCGACTCTTTGGCATGGGGATACTATAAACTGAAAAAATGCAAAAAAGCTTACGAAATTATGGATAAAATAGTCGATAAAACCAATGAAAAAGAGATTATAGACCATTATAAAAAAATCAAAAAATGTATAAAAAAAGAGGATAAAATATGATACTTGACGAGATAATAAAAAAGACAAAAGAGGAAGTTGAAAAAAGAAAAAGAGATTTTCCTTTAGAATGGCTTGGAAGATCTTTAGCCTACAATCCTTACGTGCCAAGAGACGTAAAACCAAAATTAACCTCAACTCCCGAAAATCCATACAGAATCATAGCCGAAGTTAAAAAAGCAAGCCCAAGCAAAGGAGTTATAAGAGAGGATTTTGATCCCCTCTTAATAGCACAGGCATACGACAGAGCAAAAGCGGACGCTATTTCGGTATTGACCGAACCATTTTTCTTTCAAGGAAATATAGAGTATTTAACTCAGATTAGAAGATACGCCTCCCCTGTCTTGCTTAGAAAAGATTTTATAATAGATAAATATCAATTGGTAGAGGCTTTGGTTTATGGAGCCGATTTTGTTTTGTTAATAGCAAAAGCCCTCTCAAAAAAAGAGCTAAAAGAGCTTTTAAACTATACGCGCCATTTGGGAATGGAGGCTCTTGTGGAGGTTCACGACAAAGAGGATTTAAAAAAGGCGATATTTTCGGGAGCCGATATCATAGGAATAAACCACAGAAACCTTGAAACTTTTCAAATGGATATGACTCTTAGCGAAAGACTAATTCCCTTAATTCCAAATTCCAAAATAATCGTAGCAGAAAGCGGAATAAAAGATAAAGAGACAGTAAAAAATCTACACTCCATAGGGGTTGACGCTTTTTTGATAGGAGAGCATTTTATGAGACAAGATGATATAGAAAAAGCCGTAAGGGAGCTTAAAAATGGGTAGCATCTCTTATTACATAGAAAAAACGACGGCATTTTTTGGCAAAATAGCCGCCTTTTTGGTAATGGCGCTAACTCTTTTAATAGTTTACGACGCTTCTATGAGATACCTTTTTCACAGCGGAAGCGTAGCTTTGCAGGAGCTTGAGTGGCATATATATGACTTAATTTTTCTGCTTGGCTTATCATATACCCTAAAACACGATAAACACGTAAGAGTGGATATCTTCTATACCCGTTTTTCAAAAAAGACAAAAGCAATAATAAACATACTCTCCCAAATATTTTTAATTCTACCATTTGTAGCTTTGGTTTTATACGTAAGCTGGGATTTTGTTTTAATGAGCTACTCCCAGCATGAAGGCTCTTCCGATCCGGGAGGGCTTTGCTGCAGATATATAATAAAATCTGGAGTTATTTTAGCTTTTATACTTTTGGGACTTCAAAGCATAAGCGAAATATATAAAAACTATATCAAATTAAAGGGCTTTAAATGATCGAGATGGTCGGTCTTTATATGTTTATAATAGCTTTAATTCTTCTTCTTTTAGGATTTCCGGTAGCTTTTGCTTTCGGAACGACTGCGGTAATTACCGCTTTATTAACTCCCGATTTAGGGCTTGAGGTATTTAACTTGCTTCCTTACAGAATTTATGGAATTATGCAAAATTTTACTCTAATAGCGGTTCCTCTCTTTATTTTCATGGGGCTTGTTTTGGAAAAGAGCAAGATAGCCGAAAATCTCTTAGTCTCAGTCGGAGAGCTTTTTGGAAATATAAGAGGGGGGCTTGCCGTAAGCACGGTGGCAGTTGGAGCCGTTCTTGCGGCAAGCACCGGAATTGTGGGAGCAAGCGTGGTTATGATGAGCGTAATATCCCTTCCGATTATGATAAAGTATGGATACTCTAAAAAATTGGCCACAGGAACGATAGCCGCAAGCGGAACTTTAGGGCAGATAATACCTCCTTCAATTGTTTTGATTATAATCGGGGATGTGATGAGCATAAGCGTGGGGGATCTTTTCAAAGCCGCCGTAGGGCCTTCTTTAGTGCTTGTCGGATTTTATATTTTATATATTTTGATTGTATCTTTCATAAATCCATCAGTAGCTCCCGCCATAAAAAGCGACAAACCCAAAAAAGAGATGATAAAAAACGCCCTGCTTTCAATCATTCCTCCCACTGTTTTGATAGTCGCGGTTTTGGGAAGCATATTTTTTGGGATAGCAAGCCCCACAGAATCCGCGGCCATAGGAGCTTTGGGAGCGATAATTTTAACAATAATTACAAGAACCTTCTCATTTGCAACATTAAAATACGCCTCTTTGGAGACTGTAAAATTAACGGGAATGATTTTTATGATTTTAATAGGAGCAACCGCTTTCTCGCTTGTTTTTAATGAATCTGGAGCAAGCGATTTGGTTCTTGAGTTTTTTGAAGAGGATATAGCAAATCAGTGGATTTTTATTGCCACGGCAATGATTACTATATTTTTGCTTGGATTTTTTGTAGAT
>JALVCR010000068.1 GCA_027009865.1 Campylobacterales bacterium | reverse complement strand
TACAGGATTGCTAAGAGAGTCTCCTTTGGAATTAAAATCATAATATTTAACGCCAAGATCTCTTGCAAACTTAATAGAATACCAATGCATTAAATAGACAGCTTTAGTCTCATAAGCTATATCAAGGGACGCATCGCAGAGATAAAAAAACTTCTTTCTGTCAAAAATATAAATCTTCATAGATATAATCTGATTATTTAAAACAGCTCTTTGAAAGAGCAGTTTATTGTCTGTTTGCATTCTATAAACTATCTCTTTAAAAAATTTAAGCGAATGCCTTGGCCTCTCTCCCTTTTTTTCATATAAAACTTTTAAAATATCATAAAAATCCTCCACATCCAATTCGCAAGCCTCTATCTTCTCCACTTCAACCCTATTTTTTAAAGCCTCCCTTATACTCTCTTTGCATTCATTTGAAAAACCGCTCCAAAGCTCATCTAAACTTTTTTCCATATCCAAAATATAGGTTTCTTTTTGTGAAAGCTCAAAATTGTCAAGATCAGAAAAAAATTTGGCTTCCTTAAAATTGGAAAATTTATACTCTATATGAGAAAAACCAAGTTTTTTTAGATATTTAAACTGCTCTAAAAAAACCTCCCTTTTTTGATCACTATTAAGCTCTTTATTCCAAATCAAATCAAGGTAGGGAGTAAAAGTTCCGCTAAGAGGAGAGCCGGCAAGCTTTATAACGCCTTTGTCTAAAACAAAATATATTCCAAGCAAAACATTATCGCCGTGAAAACTTGTCAAAACAGCCATAATCTCAGTTTCAAAACCTCTTCTAACGGCCTCTATCCAGCTTATCGTATAAAAGAGTTCATCTTTTTTTAAAACGGATCTAACATCATCCCCTGTTAAAACAGTATGAGTTATCTTATCAAACATTACAAAACCTCTAAAGAGTTTAATCCTATAAATATCGGCAAAAGAGGTTTTGTTATAAATTTTTTGCAATATTTAAATTATTTTAACTCGAAAAGGTTAAAGAGAGCAACTAATTGATTTGATAATATCTATTTTTTAAAAAATTTTCCTTTACTTTAATTTTATATAACAACTCTTCTGGCTTTAAATGATACTTACTGGCAATCCTCTCTATCTTTTCTTTAGAGTTATACCTATTTTTAACACAACTTATTATGCTATTTTCAAGAGCGATAAGTTTATCTTTGCCATAACTTTTAAATTTACGGCTTTGAAGCCATTCATTAGGAATTTCTTTTGCATATCCAAGAATTTTGGCAAACATTGTCTCATTTTCCAAATAATAATCTAGAAGTATTTTACCACTCATATCTTTATAACCAATATCAAAATCCCCTACATCAAGAGCTTTAAGAACTAAAGAATCTTCACCAAGCATTGCTAATTTTTGAAGCAGATTCATTCTACTTAGTCCAAATTTTATATGCAGATACTTTTGAATAATGGAATGATTAGAAATAATTGAATTGATAATTTTTGTGTCTTTTTGAGCTTGCTCTTTAATTTGAAAAGCGAGATCTTGTCTAAATTTAAAAGGATTAAAATTACTTTTCGGTTTCATCGCACTAAGTCCTGGGTCACTTGGCTCAAAATTTCTTTGAGTAAGTCTCTCTAAAATAAGTGAAGGTGAAAGCTTTTTAGTATAAGAGTTCAAATAGCTATCAAGCAAATCAAAAATAGTTAGCTCTTCTTGCTTCATTATAGTAGCAATATCAAAAAAATCTCTTGAAAGAATACGATGATTTAATATAACATCAATTTTCATTGCTTTGATGGTTTCAATACCCGCAACAGCGATATTTTCAAAATATATATTATCTTTTTTAAGAATATTAAGACTAGAGGCAAAAAAAGTTACTTTAACACCATTAATTTCAAAATCAATTTGACTTTCATCTTCATAAATTTTTACAGCCTCAAAGCCTTTTTTTTCCAAATTCTCTATCATTTTATCAATACGTTTACGATCCTGTCTTAAAGTGCTATTTTTAATAAAGAAATCCAAATCTTCCGATAATCTATGTTGATAATGTATAGCAAGTGCAGTACCGCCGACAAGCGTCCATCGTTTAATTTCGGGTAAAAAAGCAAGTCCTTTGCTAAAAAGTTCAAAAGTTTCTTTGGGCATAGATGATTTTAAACTTTCAAACACTCAATATATCCCTCACTATAGGCTTTGAATTAATATCAAAATATCTTAAAAAAACTTCTCTTACTTTATTATCCCCAAAAGAAAAACGAATAAAATCAAGATCATCTAATGACCCCTTCTCTATAACGGCTACAATAACATTTTCCACATCCACTTTACCTTTAGGGTTTGACCAAAAAAGATTTCTTGATAGACGATGTTTTAGAATATTTACAGGCACTTTGCCCATCTTAAGCCACTCTTTACGGTGCGGTTTAATATGCACTATCTCTTTTGAAACAGCTTTACGATATCCCTTTTTATAAAATTTACCATTACCTAATTTAACAATTAGGCCATCTTTAGCAAGACGTGAAATAATTTGCCTAAAGGCTGCTTTTTTTTCTTTGGGAATTTGATCAAAAACGGAGTAATCATAAAGCTTGTCTTCTTGCAATTGTTTTAATCTATTTTTAACATAGCTTGAAACATTAAATTTGTCATTATCTCTCATATAACTATTATATCTAACAATATTAGATTTTCCAAAATATATATTTGATTAAATTCTTTGTGAAGGTGATTTTTAAAAGAGAGCAGATATATTAATTAATGGTGGAAGTGTGGGGAGTCGAACCCCAGTCCGAAAGCAGAACCCTCATTGGCCTCTACATGCTTAGCAAGGTTGTTAGATGTCGTTTCGCCTCGCACAACCTCCGAAAGCTTAGCGAAACCAAGACCTAACTCTCGCGACGGCGCCGGTCACGCAACCGCCGCAAAGCTATCTTATTTTATGAACCGATGAGCGCTTAGATAGCATCGGCGCTCAATCGGCCTCCGAATCTAATTAAACTTACGCAGCTTTAGCGTAAGCCGGAGCGTAGTTTGTATTGTTTGCGTTTATTTTTAAACGGACACTTTTACGGTATATCCAGACCGGCATGCAGCCAAAGGAGCTCTGCTCCCGTCGAAGCCAAGTCACTCCCGCTTGCGGCAAACAATACTATTCGTTGATACTTTCCTTAATTTTCCTTGAAAGTAGAGATATATTATCAAATTTTTCTCTGTTTGTCAAGTCTTCTCTTAAAAGAATCTTAATAAATGCGCTACCCACAATCACACCATCGGCAAATTTAGCTTTCTCTTTAGCGGTTTTCTCGTTTACCCCAAATCCCACATAAACAGGAGCTTCTGTAAAAGATTTAATATTTTCTATTATTTCTTTTAAATCTTCACTCTTATTAGCTCCGGTAATTCCGGCATACGCTACCAAATATATAAATTTTTCGCTCTCTTTTACTATTTTTTCTATTCTCTCTTTAGAATCAGTAGGAGCTACAAAATCTATCAGGGCTAATGAGTTTTCTTTAAAGAAGCTTTTATACTCTCTTGCTTCCTCAAAAGGGAGGTCAGGAATTATAAATCCGCTGACATTGCACTCCTTTGCCTCTTTTAAAACTCTCTTAATACCTCTTTTATAAAAAGGATTAAAATATCCCATCCATAAAGTATCAATATCCTTTGCAACCTCTTTTGAAATCTTCAAAACATCTTGAAATTTAAAACCTTTTTGAAGAGCTCTTAAATTAGCCTCCTCTATAACAGGCCCGTCGGCTACCGGATCTGAGAAGGGGATTCCAAGCTCTATAGAATCGACTCCGCTCTCTTTTAGAGTATGAATCAAATCTATCGTAAAATTCTTATCGGGATAAGCTGAAGTGATATATGCGACCAACTTTTTCAATTTTCTATCCTAATTTAAGTTTTGGGAAATTATACCACATAAATTTGGAAAGTTATTTTTCAAGAAGATTTAAAAATTTCTCTATCTCTTCTTTACAAGAGAATTTAACGGTAAGTTTATCGCTTGAAAATTTGGCGCTAAAGCCTCTCTTTTTTAAAATATCGACAGTTTTTTTCAAAATACTTTTATCAATAGAGATTTTCGTTTTACTCTCTTTTTTGGGATTTTTTATATTTTGAACCAATCTCTCGGTTTCCCTAACGCTTAATTTTTGTCCCAAAATCGTATCGGCAACTACTTTTTGAGTCTCTTCATCAAGCCCTACCAAA
>JALVCR010000067.1 GCA_027009865.1 Campylobacterales bacterium | reverse complement strand
GCAAAATTATAAAAAAAATCCCCTTTTAACCTCAGCGCTTATTAGAAATACGCTCTATATGGTGCCTTGTTTAAATCCGGACGGATTTGAATATTCAAGAAAACATTTTGCGTTTTGGAGAAAAAATAGAAGAGATAACAAAGACGGAACTTTCGGAGTCGATCTAAACAGAAATTTTAGTGTCGGTTTTGTAAAAGGGACAAACACAAGCTCAAATGTTTACGGAGGGCCTTATCCTTTCAGCGAGCCTGAAACAAAAGCCATAAAAGATTTTGTGGATTCTCATCCAAATATCACGATAGCTTTAGATTACCACTCTCAAGGAAACGTCTTTTTCCCAGCCCACAAATTCAAACACGAAGCAGAGCTTGACGGAACGGATATAAATATTCTTTGCGCGAATATGAATTATGAAATTAAAAAGGTTACCGGAAGAGAGTATGGAATCCACAGAGGAAAGCCTCCTACAAAATTAATAAGCGGAAGCGCAAGAGAGTATTACTACTCAAAAAATATAGCCGCAGCCGTTGTAGAGGTTGGAACAAGAAATATTCCAGATTATATGCAAAATATGTCTGAGAATATTCACGAACATATACCGGCTTTAATTTATGCTCTAAATGAAGCTAAAAACCACTCAAAACAGGCTCCCAAAATGGTGGAGAAGTTTACCGTAAATAAAATAGGCAAAGACTGTGTGGAGCTTGTATGGGATTATGAAAATGAAGGGGATATCTATTTTGAGATATACAGAAACAAAAAAAACAAACAGCCTTGCAGGGAAGAGTCTTTAATAGCCGTTACCAAAGATACAAAATATATCGATAAAGAGCTTGAATCGGGAACCGATTACTACTACTATATAAGAGCGTATGACAGGACAAACAACACAAAATCCAAATTCTCTCCAAAGCTTAGAATAAAAACTCTTCTTGACAGAGACGAGTTTTCAAGAACAATTTTTCCTCTTCCAAGCAAAGTGGGATATGTGGGAGAGTTTACAAAAGATAAAAACAGATCCCATTTTGGGAAAAACTCCCTTTTTATAGGAGTAAACAGACAAAAAGGGATATGTTATGGAGTTTTGGAGTTTTCATTAGAATCTATTCCAAAAAACGCAATTATAAAATATGCAAAATTATCCCTATATCCTATGAACAGAGTCGGAGTCAAGATAGAAAAGTATGGAGAGTGGGCAATATCTTTTATAGACGAAGAGAGCGTAAAAGATATAACAGATTTTGATCAAATCCATAACGCAAAAAAGATAGAGACTTTAGGAGATACGATAAAATCTGAGAAATTAACGCAAGGGATATGGAGCCATTGGAATTTAAACGCTTTTGAGAGAAAAATTTTGGCAGATCACCTTGAGAAAAGAAGAGTGCTTTTTAAAGTTGAAGGGCCGACAAAACTTCCTTTGGGAAGAGATTCTCAGATGATGCAGTTTGATATAGGATACGGCAAATTTGGAGGGGGAATCCACTATAGGCCAAATTTAGAGATAAAATATACTATCCCTCCTACAAAAATAGAGCTAAAACCGATTAAATTAAGCTCCATTTATAAAGATAAAGTTGTTCATAATGAGCTCTTGTCAGGATTTGACAAAAATAAAGATAAAATTTACGGCTATATGGAGTTTGATTTAAACTCTCTTCCAAATCCCGACAAAACGGTAATTGTAAATGCTTATGTTATTTTGCAAAACAAAAATAGATTGACAACCAAAAAGGATGTAAGATTTAATATAGAGTTTATAGACAAAGTGGATACGGACTCTTATGAGGCGATAAAAAATAGAAAAAGCATAGAGTATGTGGGGTATGACATAGGAAGGGATGATTTAATTTCAAACAAAAAACACTACTTTATCTTCGATACCTACTCCATGCTGGAGCTTGAAAAGCTTCACGAAGAGAATAAAACCGCCTCTTTCATAGTTAAAGCCACAAGTTTGGAGACCTCTTCCAATCAGACAGTAGATTGGCATTCAAAAGATGACGAAAGAGCGCCAACTTTGGTAATAGAGTATATAAACAAAAGAAAAAATCCTCTCCCAAAAGCTAAAAACTTGAAAGCTTCTTTAGAAAACGGTATGATAAAACTAACGTGGGAGAATCCCAAAGATAAAGATTTTGTAGGAGCGTATGTGGTTAGAAATAGGTTTCATCCGCCAAAAACGCCTTTTGACGGGGTTAAGCTTTATGCCGGAAAGGACAACTACACCTATGATAATTTCGGCACTCCGGAAATTGGAAAATATTACGCGGTTTTTGTTTACGATAATGTTCCAAACTACAGCGAGCCTGAAATTTTAGCCTATAAGATTGAAGATGGTAAAAGCAAGTAAAGAAGAGATAGAAGCTATAAAAGAGTTTTTTATAAAAAACTATAAAAACGCAAAAACTGAACTTAAATACAAAAATTTATATGAGCTTTTGGTATCGGTTATGCTCTCAGCCCAATGTACTGACAAGAGGGTGAATATGATAACCCCCTCTTTTTTTAAAAAGTATCCCAACATAGACTCTTTGGCCAAAGCAGATTTGGATGAGGTAAGAGAGCTTATTAAAACATGCTCGTTTTTTAACAATAAAGCCAAAAATTTGATCAATATGGCAAAAAGCGTCAAAGAAAAATATAACGGAGAGATACCTCTTGATGAAAAGGAGCTTGTGAAACTTCCGGGAGTAGGGCGCAAAACGGCTCATGTAGTTATGATAGAGTATCTTGGAGCAAATTTGATGGCTGTGGATACTCATGTATTTAGAGTTGCTCACAGACTGGGATTAAGCGATGCTAAAACTCCAGAAAAAACGGAAGAGGATTTAAAAAAAGCATTTAAAGACCATTTAGATATCATCCATCAGGGGATGGTTTTGTTTGGAAGATATATATGCACAGCCAAAAATCCAAAATGCAATGAATGCGAACTTCAAAAATATTGCAAAAGCAAAGAGAGTTTTAAAGCGGGAAGTTGAGAGACAAACAGTTTGTAGATAAGATTTTAAACGACAAAAAACGCCTAATTACCGAAATATATTTCGATTTACAAAAATATTTTGAAGAAAAGTATGGGAAAGATACCGTAGTTTTTATGGAGATAGGAGCTTTCTTTGAAGTTTACGAGGTAAACAACAAAGAGCTCTCTTTGGGAAAAGCAAAAGAGATAGCCGAAGTTTTAAATATTCAGCTGACAAGAAAAAATAAATCTATTTTAGAAAACTCCATTCAAAACCCGCTTTTAGCGGGCGTTCCCTCCGTATCGTTTGAGAGATATCTAAACAGGCTCGTTCAGGCTAAAAAATATACAGTTGTCATTATAAGACAAAAAGGAGAGCCTCCAAATATAAAAAGATATCTATCAAATATCATCTCTCCCGGAACAAATATAGACTATTTAATGGAGCCTACCGAAAATTTTATAGTCTCTTTGCTGATAGATAAGAATAAAGGCATCTATTCCATAGGTTACGCGGCAATAGACGTAAGCACCGGAAAGACTTTGATAAACGAAATACACGGAACAAGAGAGGATAAAACCTACGCTCTTGATGAGGTTTTTAATCTTTTGCAAATATATCAAACAAGCGAAATAATATTTACATTTCTAGATAAAGAGATAGATGTTGAGAAAGTTTTGAAATATCTTGAGATAGAGGGGAATTACCACTACTCTTTCTCTTCAAATAGAGTTAAAATATCTTACCAAAATGCTCTTTTTAAGAAAATATTTCAAATAAATTCAATCCTCTCTCCGATAGAGTATCTAAATTTAGAAAGATATCCTTACGCAAGCGAGAGTTTGGCGATTTTAAGCGAATTTATAATAGATCATGACCAAACTCTACTTGATAAGATGAACCGGCCTAAATTTTTGGGGAATTTGAAATTTTTATATCTTGGAAACAATCCCTTAGAGCAGCTTGGAATAATTTCAAAAAACCCTTCCGAAGTTACCGTTTTAAATCTGATAGACAAAACCTCCACAGCTTTTGGAAAGAGAATTTTTAAAGAAAGACTTCTAAATCCCGTATGCGATATAAACGTTATAAACAAAAGGCTCTCTTTAATAGAGAAACTTCTATCCTGTTATAGGGATTTTGAAAATTTTCTAAAACAGATTTACGATTTGGAAAGAATTTTAAGAAGAGTGAAACTAAAAAAGCTTCATCCCTTAGAGCTTAAATATCTTCATACCTCTTTGGAGTCT
>JALVCR010000066.1 GCA_027009865.1 Campylobacterales bacterium | reverse complement strand
TGTAATATTTCTGTTTTTTGGACTAAGCGCTACCACCTCTACAGGTAGAGTAAAATCTCCCACCGTATAGATAGATGGATTTGCATTTTTTGGCAATCTTCCTTTTGCAATAGATAGAGCATTTGCCACATCAACAGCTGCTGCTTCAAGTCCTTTTTTATATTCAAACTCAGCTTTTACAATAGAAAAATTTGCCACATTTACACTTGATACATCTCTTACTAAACTAATACGGCTTATCTCTTGTTCAATCGGCTTGCTGACTGTATTTGCAGCTACTTCTGCCGTAGCTCCTGGGATTGAAGTTATAACTACAACTTGAGGTCTATTGGCATCGGGAAAGAGGTTTTTGGGCAAAGCCTTCAAACCAATAATCCCCATTACAAAAAAGCCTACAATCAAACTAAATAGCAGATATGGCCGTTTGTAAAAATATTCAAACATTTTTGTCCTTTATTGTATCTCTTTTAGTTTTATTCCGCTTAAGAGTTTTAGCAAAATATCCGGCTTTGCAAGCACTATTTTTTCTTTGTTTAAATCCTCGTCTATTACTACTCCATTTTCACCGCTTGCTTTTATTCTTATCTCTTTTGGTTCGGCTTTATTATTTTTAGCCAAAAGCACATAGTTTTTTCCATTTCTGTTTAAAATAGCATCATATGGCAAAAGTGTGCCTGTTCCTTTAAAAGTTACTACATCTATTTTAACTCTTTCACCTTCTATTAAATTGCTATCTTTTACATCGCATCTGTATTCATTTAAAGAGTTAAATGTGGAATGAAGCGGCATAACTGGATACTCTTTTGATTTGTAAATAATTGAATGCACCTTTACATCTTTTGGCACTCGAATTAGCAGATAGTTATTGCTATTTGAGTTTATTTTTAAAATGGGGTGTCCTGGCATTGCCAAATCTCCCTTATTTAAAAATCTTTTGGAGACTATTCCATCTACATTTGATTTCAAAATGGCATATGTAAGTTCATTTTGCAACTCTTTTTTGTTTTGTTTTAATGTGTTTAGTTTTGCAAGAAGAGTTGATAATTTTGCTTTTGTTGTTTCTATCTGATTTTGCTCTTTTTCATACTGCTCTTTTGAAGCTCCTCTTACTTTTAAAAGTTTTTTTGTTCTTTCATGAATATTGTATAGATTGTTTAAAATGGTTTTTGTAGCTTCAACAGATTCTTTTACAGCTACAATGGAAGCGTTTATGGAAGTTAATTTGGTTCTTAACTGTGTATCGTCTATTTTAGCGACAATCTCTCCTTTTTTTACCTTATCTCCCTCTTTTTTTATCATTAAAATACGTCCCGGAAATTTTGATGATAAAAGAGTATTTGTATCGCTTTTTACCAGTGAGATATATGGAGTTTTAAGAGTTATATCAGTTTTTGAAGGTTTTATTGTTTTAACCAAAACTGCATACTCTTTTGCTATTGGAATTTGTGCAATTTGCGCTTTTTTCTTTTTTACAAGTCTAATGGCTCCTATAACCAATAAGACAACAATAACCAAAAAAATCCCGATTTTTACCCATCTTTTCATTCTACAATCCTTTCTAAGTCATTTCCGTAAATTACGGCAAGTTTTGCTAAAGTCTGCCATTTTTTTGCTTTTAATTCTTCCAAATTTGCTTGAGCGTTTAGCAGAGAGTCTTCATATCTTAAATATTCCTCTTCTGTAATTCTTCCAACTTCAAATGCCGTTTTTGCGTAAGTTAGCAGATTTTTTTCCCTTTTAATCTTCTTTTTGGCTATTTGAATTGTTTTATCATATATATTTAATTGCTTTTCAAAAGCTTTTGCTTGAGCTTTAAGCTTTAGTTTTGTTTTTGAAATTTCATAATTTTCTTTTAAAAGCTCTTTTTTTGCAATCTCTATATCGCTAATATCTCCTTTTGATAGAGGCAAAACCAGTTTTAAAGCTAAGCTTCCATAGTCTCTATGCACATCTTTTTGAAATATAACATCTTTCTGGGCATAATTTTCGCTCCATTTTCCCTCCACTAAAAGTTTTGGGAGAAATTTCTCCTTTTTTGCCTGAAGGTCTAGTTTTGCGGCTTTTAATTTTGCTTTTAAAGGTTTTATTGCAAAAATTTCATCTTTTTTTATTCTATCTTTTTGAGTAATATCTTGAATTTCTATTTTATCAATACCTGTTAGGCTTTCAATATTTTGAATCGCTTCTCTTCTTTTTATAATAAGTTTTTGCATTGCAATGTCTATGGAATCTAAAGCGCTGTTTATTTTATCCAAAGCGATTGGCGCAGCTCTTTGATTTTTGACTTTTATTTTTATATCTTCATATGTTTTAAGCAAAGATCTTTTTCTTGCCTTTAAAGCCTTTTGAAGTTTGTCAATGTAATTTAAATTTGCATAGCTTGCTAAAATGATTGCTTCATTTTTATAAATATTTAAATCTTTTTTAAATCTTGCAGCTTTTACAAGAAAATCAACTTTTTTTGAAAGTGTAAAAAGCTCTTTTACAAAAAGGGGCATATTAAAACTTGCTCCAACTCTTTGAATATTTTTTGCAAAAGGGAGGGGTTCTTTTTTTTGTATCAAAGAGTTTGCTTCATTTGGAGGGACTGGCCGAAGATTTGTATATGAGTTGTAATGTTCATATGTAGCAAAAAGATTAAATTTTGGATAAAATTCATCTATTACTCTTTGCTTTTTTAGTTTTGCAATCTGCAAAATTTCTTCATCAACTTTTGTAACAGGTTTATTCTTTAGCGCCTCAAAAAGCTTGCTTAAAGTAGAAGCTTGAGTTATTATTGAAGCGGCAATAGATAAGAGAATTATTTTTTTCATTTTATAGCCTTTAATATTTTTTTAGATAATATTTTTGAGAGATCTTTGATATTAGGTTCAGGCAAAACCTCATAATCTTTTATAAAACCTGCAACTTTGCTTCTTAGCTCTTTTGTTGTTTGGTGCATAATAAGAGTTGATACAATCATCATCTGAACAACCATTGGATTTTCCATCTCGAAAATATTTTTTTTAATTCCTTCATTCAAAATAGATGTTAAAATATTCAATGTTTTTGACAAAGCTTTTATTGCATTTTCACTCATATGTTTTCCGTTGTCTGCAAATTCATGAGCCAAAATAGCCGCAAAACATGAATTTTTTTGCAAAAAATCGCCAAAACTCTCTATATAACTTTTGAGTTTCATTTCAGGATTTTCTTTTGGAAGATTTTCTTCTATACTTTTGATAAGATTTTCAAATCTAAAAAGCAAAACCTCTTCATAAAGAGCCGCTTTATCTTTAAAATGGTAGTAAATTGCTGCTTTTGTTATTTTTGCCTCTTTTGCTATTGCATCTAAGGATATGCCTTTATATCCATATTTTGAGAAGTGCCGGGCGGCAATTTTTAGAATTTCTCCTTTTTTGCTCATTCGCCTTCCTTACTTATCGATAGGTAAGTATACCAAAATTTCATTAAAAATTTAATAACTGATCTTACGCATAAGGTCAGTTATTAACAGGACAAAATTTAACAAAATCTCCGTTAATGACTAAATATTACAAATCAAGGAACACTAAATGTCTATTAATAACGGTATAGCAGACAATATTCCTTGAATATGCAAATATCGGGCTGTTTTTGCTATAATGTTTCTTAAATAAATAGTTGGCAACATATTTAAAATTATTGACAAAAGCGATATTTTAGATTTTCAAATCTCATTATGAAAAACTATTTCACTTTGCAAAACATCCTCATGTTGTATTTTGCAAAAAATGAAGAAGATAATCAAATTATAATCATTACTGCCTATTATCCAGATAAAGATAAATGGAGTAATGATTACAAAACAAGGATAAAAAAATGAAATGCATGATTTGTAAGCATGGTGAAACTAAAACAGGGACAACAACTGTAACTTTAGAGAAAGCTGGCTCGACTATTGTATTTAAAGAAGTTTCTGCACATATCTGTGATAATTGTGGAGAAGAATATATTGATGATTTTATCACAAAAGAGTTACTTAAAAAAGCAAGAGAAATTATTAAAAATGGTGTGGAGGTAGATATAAGAAAATATGAAATAGCGGCATAGTTAAATTGATAACAAGTTAGAGGAGAGGAATGAATTAGCATAACGGCTAACTCATTCCTCAAGATAATTGTTATTATTTATTTTTTATATCATTACCTAAAGCCAAAGTTTTTTGATATTCTAAGCCTTTTATGACAAGTCTTTTTA
>JALVCR010000065.1 GCA_027009865.1 Campylobacterales bacterium | reverse complement strand
AACGGAAATCTAAAATCATTCCAGAAAATAAAAGTTACTAAAAATTATGAAAAAGGTGATAGATTTATAATAACTTTAGCAAGCACACATGAAGGGGAAGAGGAGATTATTTTATCAAATCTTGAAATTTCTAAAAAAGATAAAATTATAGTTGTGCCAAGACATCCTGAGAGATTTGAAAGGGTAGATATTTTTTTAAGAGATTTTGCAAAAAAAAGAGGTTTAAGCTATGAGAGATTTTCAAATAGTTTAAATTTCTTAGCTGATATAACTTTAGCGGATGTTATGGGGGAGCTTGTAAATATTTACGCTATAAGCGATCTTGTTTTTTTGGGAGGCTCTTTTGTAAAGGGAGTCGGAGGGCATAATCCTTTAGAGCCAGCTTTCTTTAACTGCAAAATTATAAGCGGAAAGGAGATTTTCAACCAGCACGCTCTTTTTAAATTGGTAAAAGAAGTATATCTGATAGAAAATAGCGAAATTAAAAAATTTTTTAAAAACAGAGATAGGCTAAAAAAAGCGAAGATTATATCCAAAGCCGATATAGAGCCTGTTTTAAAGGAGATAAAAAGTGTGGTATGAGATAAAAGATGATAGTATAATTTTTAATATAAAAGCCTCTCCAAATTCAAGTAAAAACTCTTTTGAGGGTATTTTAAACGGCTCTTTAAAAATAAAGATAAAGGCTCCGGCAGTTGAAGGGGCGGCAAATAAAGAGTTGATTAAGTTTTTGTCAAAAAGTTTTAAAATTCCAAAAAGCGAAATAGTTTTTGTAGGCGGAGAGACAAGCAAAACAAAAAGAGTAAAAATGCCTTTTAATGAAAAAATAGAAGATTTTATAAAGGATAAAGATGCCAAAAACTAATAAGGCTTACAAGCTTTTGGCAAAGCAGGAGAAAATCTCCAACAGAGCCGCAAAAGAGCTGATAGACAGGGGAGTTGTTTTCTCTCACGGAAGAAAAATAGCAGTAGCAAGAGCAGAAATGCCTCTTTCTACCAAATTTAAAGTTATAAAAATAGAAAAGAGCAAAAAGATATTCGAGGATGAAAATATTTTAGCTTTAGATAAACCTGCTTTCTTAACAAGCGAAGAGATAGCAAAAAGAGAAGGTTTTAAACTTCTTCATAGACTCGATAAAGAGACAAGCGGCGTTTTGCTTTTGGTAAAGAGAGAGGATTTTAGGAAGAAAGCTATAGAAGAGTTTAAAAAACAGAATGTTTTAAAAGAGTATATAGCGTGGGTTGATGGAATAATTGCCGAACCTATAGAGATAGACTCCCCCATAGAGACCGTAAAAAATAAAAACGCTCTTTACAGCAAAATATCTAAAAAAGGAGAGGAAGCTTATACTTTTGTAGAGCCTTTAATGGTGGAGGGAAAGTTTACGAAAGTTAAAGTTATTATAAAAACGGGAAGAACTCACCAAATAAGAGTCCATCTAAAAAGTATAGGTCATCCTATCGTAGGAGATGTAAAATATGGAGGAAGAGAGCATAAAAGGGTAATGCTTCACTCTTTAAAAATTTCTCTTTTTGATTATGAGTTTATCTCCAAAGAGCCCAAAGAGTTTGAAAAATTCTTCTAAAAATACGTCATTTATCTGTAATTATTATTTATATTTAAAATTTTATTTAGAATATATCATTTTTTTTTGCTTTTAAAGTTACAATTTGTAATAAACAGATAATAATCTCTTAAAAATATCGATTTTAAAGACTTTTTGGAGTAAAATATAAAGGTAAAAATTTTATCGAAAGGATGAGAATGGCTATCGAGCAAAGCAGACGCGATTTTCTCGGAATGGCTTTCGGTGCAGTAAGCGCAATAGGAGGTATTTTTGCGCTTGGTGCAATGAAAGCTACTTGGGATCCGCTTCCAAGCGTTATGGCTGCGGGTTTTACAACCGTTGATTTGTCGCCTATGAAACCGGGTGAATTTAGAACGGTTACATGGAGAGGTAAGCCTATCTTTATTATCAGAAAAGATGGCACCGATCTTAAAAAGTGTGATAAAACCGACGTTAAAGTGGGCGGCGGAGATTATTTGGTTAGAATCGGGCTTTGTACGCATCTTGGATGTATTCCGGCTTGGGAGCCGCAAAACAAGAAGTTTAAATGTGCTTGCCACGGAGGTGAGTTTGACGCATGCGGGACAAATATTTTCGGGCCTCCTCCAAGACCTTTTGATATTCCGCCTTTTAAAATAGAGGGCACTAAGCTTGTTTTAGGCGAAGAGGGACCAGAGTATAAAAAAATAGTCGGTAAAGCGTAGAGGGGGTAGAGTATGGCGCATTTTTCAAAAGCTAACAGTATAGGAGAGTGGCTAGATCAAAGACTTGCCACAAAGAAATTATGGAAGGTTTTGGCGGCCGAGTATTGGGTACCTAAAAACATAAACTTTTTATGGGCGATGGGTGTAGTCTTAATGACTATGTTTTCTATCTTGGTAATAAGCGGAATTTTTTTGCTTATGTATTATAAGCCGGATGTTCATCTGGCCTTTGATAGTGTAAATTATACTATTATGCAAGAAGCTTATTATGGATGGCTGTGGAGACATATGCATGCGGTTGCCGCTTCAGTTGTTTTTCTTGTAATATATATCCATATGTTTACTGGAATCTATTACGGTTCCTATAAACAGGGTAGAGAAATGATTTGGATAAGCGGTATGCTTCTTTTTGTTACCTTTTCAGCTGAAGCTTTCAGCGGATATATGCTTCCTTGGGGGCAAATGAGCTATTGGGCTGCTCAAGTTATTACTAATCTTTTCGGTGGTATTCCTTTTATAGGTCCTGATTTGGTTATTTGGATTAGGGGTAATTTTTATGTGGCTGACTCTACTTTAACAAGATTTTTTATGCTTCATGTTTTCTTATTGCCTCTTGTTATAATGGCAATAATTGGCCTTCACTTCTATTCTCTTAGAATTCCTCACGTAAATAATCAAGACGGAGAGGATATAGATTTTGATTATGAAGCTGAGAAATATAAAAATGGACAAAAAAGAGAGTCAAAAGTTATTCCTTTCTGGCCTGTTTTCATATCAAAAGATCTTTTTGTAGTAGGCGTATTTATGATTTTTTACTTTTATCTAGTGGGATTTCATTATGAATTTGCAATGGATCCTATCAATTTCGAGCCTGCAAATCCAATGAAGACACCTCCTCATATCTATCCTGAGTGGTATTTCTTGTGGAGTTATGAGGTTCTTAGAGGATTCTTTTTTGATATAGGGCCTTTTAAAGCTATGAGTATTGGTCTTACAGCTTTTGGTATAGCAAACGTAATCTTCTTTTTCTTGCCTTGGCTTGATAAAAGTCCTGTTGTAGCTCCGGCGCATAAGAGAGGAGCATTTAAATATTGGTTCTGGATTTTAGTTATAGATATGATAATTTTGACAGTTTACGGAAAGCTCCCTCCTACGGGCGCTAACGCATGGATAGGATTCTTTGCTTCTATAACATTTTTGGCTCTTTTATTGGTGGTGCTTCCTATCATTACCAAAAAAGAGGCTAAGAGCGTAGGAGGTGCCGCATGAGAGAGTTGAAAATTTTAGCAGTTGTAGTATTTTTTACGATAATCACTTATATAGGAGTTGAGCCTTTTGCTCACTCCCAGATGCATGAACATATCAAACCTGTAGATTACAAATATAGCGATCTTAAACCTTTAAATAAAAAAGGAGATCCTAAAAAAGGGGCTGAGACTTTTATGAATGCCGGATGCGTTGGATGTCATGGGGTTAAGTCTCAAGGAATAGCAGCTCCTATGGATGCTAAAAGTGCTTCTGCTTCGTTTGGTGTGGTTCCGCCTGATTTAAGCAATGCCGGTGCTATATTTGATGAGAAATTTTTGGCAAATCTTATCAAAAACCCTGCTCATGCTTTGATGCTTGAGCATAAATTTAATGATAAGAGACCTTTCCCTATGACTCCTTTTATGGGACTTGGCGGGGATTTGGATCAAGAGGTTGCAGATATCGTAGCTTATCTTAAATCCATAGCTCCAAAGAAGCTTGATGATAAGGATGTATTTATCGATGCTTGCGGAAGATGTCATGATGTAAAATATGACGGATGGAAGAGACCGAGCGATACTGAGGCTTTGAAAAAATATATGGGTAAAAATCCTCCGGATCTATCCATTATTATAAGAGCAAAAAGCAAAGAGCATCTTATCAATTTCATCGGAGAGCCTCAAAGAGTTCTTCATGGAACTTCTATGCCAAGAGTTGGTGTAACAAAAGAGAAGGCAGAGCAGATTATCTCTTATCTTGAAAAAGTTGGAGATAGAAAAAAAGAGAAAAGAGAATCTGTAACTTTGAAAATTATTCTCTACTTTGTAATCTTCTCTATTTTTGCTTATCTATGGAAAGCAAGCAAATGGAGAGATCTCCACTAAAAGACTCTTCCGCGCTTTTGCGCGGGGAGTTTATTGTCATTCAAACCACTACAAACGATGAAAATGTAGCCTCTTTAATCTCTAATATTTTATTAGAGAAAAGACTTGCTGCTTGTATTCAAAAATATGAGATAGAAAGCTTATACAGATGGAAAAGTAAAATAGAAAAAGACAGAGAGATAATATTAAATATCAAAACAAAAGCTTCTTTATTTAAAGAAATTGAAAAAATAATAAAAGAAAACCATAATTACGAAGTTCCTGAAATTATAGCTTTGCCAATTGTCAATGCAAGTTCTGATTATTTAAAGTGGTTAAAAGAGGAGCTTTCTTAATCCCTCCCAAAAAGGGGAGAGAATCTATCTGCATGGATCTATAACCGCATTTTCATTTGGATAGAGATATATTTCCACTCTTCTGTTTAGAGCCATATTTTCAGGCGAGGTATTTGGCACGAGAGGTTTGTCGTATGAGCATCCTTTTGCAAATATTTGATTTGGAATTCCGCTCTCATAAAGAATATTTCCGACTCTCTTGGCTCTTCTTCTTGATAAATCTTTATTATACTCCCAGCTTCCTCTGCTGTCGGTATGTCCTACTACCTGAATTATGGTTTGAGGATATTGTCTTAAAATAGGGATCAATTTTTCTATTTTCATTCTTGCGGTTGGAGTTAATCTGTCCGAATTTGTCGGAAACATCATTCTGTCTCTAAACATTATTTTTACATAATTATCTGTTTTTCTAACAATAATATCTTTTGTTTGATCAAGCTCGGCATCCGGAGAGGTGCTAACATCAGTATCCAAAGCTTTTGCCATCTGGCTTGCTTGTTTGTCAAGATTGTATCCTATGGCTCCTCCAAGCGCTGCTCCTGCTGCTGCTCCGATTGCGGCTCTTTTTAGTTTGTGATGCCCCTTTGTAGATGCTCCTATTAAAGCTCCAAGTGCCGCTCCTATTAAAGCTCCCGTTTGAGTTTTTGAGATATTTTGATTTTGAGAAGGAGAATTTACCCCTTGCATCGGCGCGCAGCCTGATAGTATAAGGGTTGAAGCTATGATAGCTATAGAAGTTTTTGTAAGATATTTCATTTTAAACTCCTGATTTTAATTATTATTCTATTATACCAAAAAAAGGTAAATAAAAATTTTACCTTTATAAAATAGCTCCTTTACCTTAAGAGAAAATCTTGTTTGTATTTAAATTAATAGTAATTTTTATAAAGAAATAAAAAGGTAGTCTAAATAGTAGCTTTTAATATTAATAAGCACAGAAGCAACAATTCAAAAGGAAAGCAAAAAATAGAAGAATAGAGATAATCGTCAGGAGATAAAAGAGGCTATTATGCTATACTTTCTTCCCTAAATTTAAAAAAGGAGAGGGAGTGCCTCTTAGATCTCTTAATAAAGAGCAATACAAAGCCGCCACCGCGCCGTTTGGCAAGAATCTTGTAATAGCTTCTGCGGGAACTGGCAAAACCTCTACTATAGTGGCAAGAATCGGCTATCTTTTGCATAAAGGCATAAAGCCAGAAGAGATTTTGCTTCTTACTTTTACTAACAAAGCCGCTTTGGAGATGATTGCGAGGGTGGCGAGATTTTTTGATAAAAAAATAGTTTCAAAGATAGAGTCGGGAACTTTTCATGCGGTAAGTTACAGGCTTTTGAAAAAATATAAAGAGAATGTTGTCTTAAAACAGCCATCCGAGCTTAAAATTCTCCTAAAAAGTATTTATGAAAAGAGAACTTTCCATCATATCCAAACCGATACAAAACCATATACTCCAGCTTACCTTTACGATTTATACTCTCTTTATCAAAACAAGCTTCCAAAGAAGGATTTTGGGGAGTGGCTTTTGGAAAAAAGCCCCGAACATGAGCCTTTCTCTTTGATTTATGAAGATATTTTGGACGAATTTAGAGAGCTTAAAAGTAGATTTGGATATGTGGATTTTAACGATCTTTTGATAGATATGAGAGAGCTTTTAAAGAAAAGAAGAATTTTTTTTAAGGAGATTTTGGTTGACGAGTATCAAGACACAAACAGGCTTCAATCCTCTTTGATAGACTCTTTTGCTTTTGATTCACTTTTTTGCGTAGGAGATTATGATCAGAGCATATATGCCTTTAACGGAGCGGATATAAATATAATCGCTTCTTTCAAAGAGAGATATAAAGATGGAAAAATTTTTGTTTTGAAGAAAAATTACCGCTCTTCTAAAGAGATTTTGTCTCTTGCCAACAGAGTTATAAAAAATAATCCAAGAATCTTTCCAAAAGAGCTTGAAGTAACAAGAAGTGGCGATTTTCCTCCTCCAAAGCTTTTGATTTTTGACGAGCTTTTTGAGCAGTATAGAGAAATAGCCCAAAGAATAGAAAAATCTTCAACTCCAAAAGAGGAGATAGCAGTGCTTTTTAGAAACAATTCAAGTGCGGATGGAATAGAGGCAAGCTTAAGAGAGCTTGGGGTAGGGTGTAAAAGAAGAGGGGGGATAAGTTTTTTTGATACAAAAGAGATAAAGGCGGCTTTAGATTTATACAGCATTATAGTAAATCCAAAAGATATGATGGCTTTTATCCACATTTTTGAGTATGCCAAAGGGATAGGGGGAGTCTTTGCAAAAGAGCTTTTTGACGCTTTATATCTTTTGGGGGAGGGGAATATAATAAAGGGTCTTATCTCTCCTAAGGATATCAAAAATCCTTTTAAAATCAGAAGAGTTAAAAATCATCAGCTTGGGCTTTTTGACGATTTTGAGGAGTTTGGAAGCGTTGGGCGGTTTAAAAAGTTTGGATTTGAGGAGAGATTTTTTTCAAATCCCACTTTAAAACATCCCAAATTCAATGATGAGTCTATAAAATTCTATTATGCTTTTTATCTTTTTGTAAAAAATACAAAGAACTTACACTCTCCAAAGTCGATAGTTTTCGCGATACTAAACTCTTCTATTTTTAAACATATAGCTTTAGTTTTGGCAAAAAGAAGAGCTACGATGAAAGATGGAAGTGTGGATGAAAATTTGAAAAAGGATATTTTGGAGAGAATTGAGAGAAAAATCTCTCTTCTTTTGGATCTTTCAAAAAATTATAGTGATAGCAAAAGATTTTTAAATGCGATGCTTCTTGGAAGCAAAGAGATGAGCGAGGGGGAAGGAGTGAATCTCTTAAGCGTTCATGCAAGCAAAGGATTGGAATATAAAGAGGTTTATATAATCGATTTGATGGATGGCAGATTTCCAAATAGGAAACTGATTCAAAGAGGCGGAGATATCCAAGAGGAGAGAAGGCTTTTTTATGTAGCCGTAACGAGAGCTAAAGATATACTCTATCTCTCTTACGCTAAATATGACAGAATTAAAAAAATAGATTATAACCCTTCTCCTTTTTTAAAAGAAGCCGGGCTTTTGAGGGAGTAGAATATATTATTTGTAATAAGCTTTTAAAGAATAAATTAGGAAAGTGAGTAAGAGATTAGTATTGGTTTTGAAGCACCAAAAAGGTAAGTGGCGAGTTTTGAAGATTTAAAAGTAAAAGGGCGTAAAAACTGTGCCCTTTTACGCTTTTAATTTCTCATAAATCTTTTCTATCAAAGGAGTTTTGGTATTTAGTTTTTGGGATTCTTTTACGAGGTATCCTCCCAAAGCTTCAATTTCGCTCTTTTTGCCTCTTTCAAAATCAAGCTGCATTGAGGTTTTGGAGTCAAAGGGAATATTTTGCGCTTGTTTTAGGACATTTTTTATATTCTCTTCATTTAAAGGTATTCCTTTTTTATTTGCCAAAGAGACTATTTCGTTTAATATCTCGGTTAGCTCTTCTTTTCTATTTTCCACTACCCATCCCATAGGCTTTTTATAATAAGATGTCAAAAGGGCAAAAGAGGCTATAAAGAGATATTTTCTCCAAGTTTCAAAAACTATTTTATCTGTTAATTTGTTTTTCAAATCAGCCGCATCAAACAGCTCTTTTAAAAACTGTAAATTCTCTTTTTTTATAAATCTGCTTCCAAAAATCAGATAAAAGGTATTCGCATATTTTCTTATTACTCCCGGCTCTTTTATATTTGATAGAATATATACGCATCCATTTAATATTTTGCTTTTTGGAAATATCTCTTTTAGGGTTAAATCGTGATCGACCCCATTTAAGAGAGGCAAAATATATGTATTTTCATCTATATTATTTTTCAAAATATCTGCCGCATTTTTTAAATCATACGATTTTGTGCAGAATATGACAATATCAAAAATCCCTAAATCCTTGGGATTATCGGTAGCAAACGAGGGGACTATTTTAAACTCCTGTGTATCTTCTATAATTTTTAGTCCTTGTGTTTGTATCTTTTTTAAATGCTCTCCTCTTGCTATAAAACCTATTTGATGATTTGTATGCGCCTTTATAAGCTTTGCTCCTATATATCCTCCGACTCCTCCCGCACCTACTATGGCTATTTTCATTCTTTGTCTCCATTTTTAAAATTTTAAAAAAATTATACATTAATAATTGATATTATGCATTTAGAGAAGATATGAATAAGGGAAAGTTCTAAATTGAACGAGAACTTTACAATTTTTATGCGTTTGCAACGCAAAAAATTGTAACTCGTTTGAGTGAAATTTAGAATCTTTCCCTAAAAATGTCTAAAGTCAGTTAATAAGTTTATAATAAAATTCGCTCTATAATTTGTAAAAAATTATTAGAAAGGATATTTAATGTTTCTTTTAAAGAATAAGTTATACTTAATATTGCTTTTTCTTCCGTTTCTTCTTTTCTCAAGAGAGATTAATGTAGAAAAACTCTCTTCTTTAAATGGCAGTTTTTATGAGGTTGGAGTGAAAAACTCCTATATTTACGCCGCTTCAAACAATGGAGTAGAAATTTTTAACGCCAAAAACTTAAATTCCATACAGAAAGAATCCATCTTTTCTTTAAATGAAAAAATTAATGCCGTTTTGCCTGATGGAGACTATTTGTATCTTGGAACTAATAAAGGTATTTATATTGTGGATATCAAAGACAAAAAATCTCCTTTTAAGCTATCTTTTTTAGCTTTACCGAATAAAGTTACCGGTTTGGATTTAAAAGATAATACTCTCTACGTTAGCGACGGAGAGGGGATTAAAATTATAGATATCTCCTCTAAAAACTCTCCTTCAATTTTAGGCTCCTTTAAAACGGTGGGAGAAGCTTTCGATATAAAAATTAAGGATTTGAAAGCTTATGTAGCCGACGGAGAGGATGGAGTTTTGGTTTTGGATATATCAAATCCATCTTCCATAAGCGAGATTGGAAAGTATGAGTCAAATTCAACAGCTTCCAAAATTTCTCTTTCTCAAAACGAGGCTTTTGTCTCTTACGGCAAGGCAGGCTTTAGAGTCATAGATATTACAAATCCAACAAATTTAAAATTAACTTTTGATTGTGATGGACCGTCCCATAATTGTTACGGGACAGATATTATTGCTTTAAATGATGGAAAGACAGTTTATATCTTGGATAAAACTACTGGAGTTAAGGTTGCAAATGTCATAACTCCTAAAGATATCCATTTAGCCTCCGAGTATAAACAGCTTGGAGAGGCCGTTGCTATGGATTATGAAGATGGCAAAATATATATAGCTAACAAAGATACCGGAATTCAGATAATAGATGTAAGCGATAAGTTTCATGCAAATAGAATATCTTATATTGAGAGTGTAAAAAATCCTATTAAAGCTGACGCTAAAGAGAATTTTCTCTATATAGCCGATATTTTTGGCGGATTTGATATCATAGATTTTACAGACCCTAAAAATTTAAAAGTTATTTCAAATATTGAGCTTGGATGTATGGCCGAATCGGTTGTGGTGGACGATAAGGAGGATTATGCTTTTGTTACCGATTTTTGCAGAGGACTTCATATTGTAGATATAAAAGATAAAAACAATCCAAAAGAGATTTCTATTTTGGATACTCCGGGAAGAGCTTACGATGTAAAAATTGCCGGAAATAGACTCTATATTGCCGATAGATCCAAAGGTGTTGAGATAGTGGATATCAAAGATTTAAAAAATCCAAAAATATTAGGATCTGCTGCTACAAATGCTTTTGCTATGGGCGTGGATGTAAACGGTTATCTCTATGTTGCCGACTATAACGACACTTTATCAATTTTTGATATCAAAAATCCAAAAAATCCTGCCAAAATAGGAAGTTATGATACTGATGAGAGCGGTTATGCTATTGATGTTATAAATGTGGAGGATTATACCTATTTGGCAAATTATGCAATCGGTATGCAGATAATAGATACAAAAGATCCCAAAAATCCATCTTTAGTTTCAATATTTGATCTAAACTCTTCAACTTCTTTAGATCACGGAGTCGGAATAGATGTTTTTGGAGATTTAGCTTTCATAGCCTATAAGGATTTTGGAGTTGCGATAGTGGATGTGGAAGACAAAAACTCTCCCTCTCTTTTAAAGGTTTTGCCGGGAGCAGATGTGGAGGATGTGAAAGTTTTGGGAAGCTATCTTATCGCTTGTGATAAGGGAAATGGAGTTTTGGTTTATAAGATGCAAAATGATGAAAATATAGAATCTTTTGTAAAGAGGCTCTATACCAAGCTTTTAAATAGAGAGTTTGATAAAGAGGGGCTAAACTATTACAAAAATAGACTTTTAAGAGGGGCAAGCGCTGCCGAGATATCTGAAATTTTCTATCAAAGCGAGGAGTTTAAAAACGCAAATTTAACTACCCAAGAGTTTTTAAACAGAACATACAGAACGCTTCTTGGAAGAGACCCAGACACAGAAGGGCTTAATTACTGGAGTGATTTGATAGATAATAAACATATTCCAAGAGAGGTAGTATTTTACAGATTTATAACTTCTTTTGAATTTAAAAACCTCTCCAAAAATTATGGGATATCAGCTTTCAGTAAAGATGATTTGCTTAAATCATTCGTAAAGAGAATGTATTTAATTGTTTTAAATAGAGAGTATGATGGGGAAGGACTTGAGTTTTGGTTTGAGAATCTAAAAAGCGGAGAGAGAAGCGCAAGAGATATAGTTTTTGGATTTTTCGATTCAGATGAATTTAAAAGCAGAAATCTATCTGATAGAGATTTTGTTTTAATCGCTTACAGAGCTATTATGAATAGAGAGGGAAGCGATGAGGATGTGAATTTTTGGGTAAACTATTTAAAGAGTAATTCAAGAGATGCGCTGATTAGAGAGTTTGTAAATTCCAAGGAGTTTGAAAAAATAGCGAGAGATTACGGGATAGCGAATATATAAATCGCTATCCTTTTTTTGAGGTTTAGTTTTTTTGAAGTTTTTAAGGATTAAATATTCTAATTTATAAAATCCTTATTATAACTATGCTATATTATCTCTTATAAAGATAAAAATTATCAATTAATAAATAAGGATTTTTATGAAAAAGTTTTTATTGATTGTTCTACTTCTTATCTCTTCGCTATTTTCAAAAGAGTTTTTTTATTACAGTAATGGTCAAAAACACTATTTAAACGCCAAATCTTCAAGGTTTGAAGTTAAAAGCTTTATTCCAAAAAGCGCAAAGCATATAAAAGCTCTCTATTTCAAAAATGCAAATAACGACTTTTTAGGAGTGAGCGATAGGATTTTAATAGGTTTCAAAGATAAAAAACTAAAAGATATTTTGATAAAAAAATATAAACTGAAATTTGTCGAATATTTAGGCGACGGAATTTATGTTTTTAAAGTAGATAATGCCTATAAAACTTTGGATATTGCAAACGCTATTTACGAAAATGAAAATGTGCAGTTTTCCCATCCAGATTTTATAAAGGTAAGGAAAAAAAGATCTATAACTCCAACCGATCCTCTTTTTAAATATGAGTGGCATTTGCATAATAAAGGTGGAGATGTAGAGGGAGTTTTGTATAAAAGGGGAGCTGACATAGATGTAGAGAAAGCTTGGGAGATTACAAAAGGAGAGGGCGCTAAAATCGGAATTATAGACGATGCGATAGATATCCATCATGAAGATTTGAAAGATAACATAGCAGGATACAAAAACTATTCCGATTATACAACAGACGATCCCTCCCCAACCGCTGAAGCGGGAGATTACAATGGAGATTGGCACGGAACCTCATGTGCCGGGCTTATCGTGGCTGCGGAAAACGGCAAAGGAGTTGTGGGAGTTGCTCCGAAAGCCAAGCTTTATGCGGTAAAAGACGGCCCTCAAATCTCAGATACCATAAAAGCTCTAAACTGGCTAAATTCACAAGGTGTTAGTGTAATTTCAAACAGCTGGGGAACTTACAGCTTGGATGACGCTTTGAATAGAACCTTTAAAAACCTCTATTACAAAGGAAGAGGAGGGAAGGGAATTTTGATAATTTTTGCTTCTGGAAATGACGGATATAATCTTGACTCTCCCTACTATCAGGATGAATCTGAATCACCATATGTTTTGTCTGTTGGAGCAAGCAGCGAGATAGACGAGGTTACAAGTTATAGCAATTATGGCAAAAGTTTGGATTTGATAGCTCCAGGATCTGAATATGGAACTATAGTAACAACTGATGTAACGGGAGCAAGAGGTTATAGCAGATATGATTATACTTTTGATTTTGCCGGAACAAGCGCGGCTGCTCCGATAGTTGCCGGAGTTGCGGGGCTTGTTTTTTCGGCAAATCCGAATCTAACTGCAAAAGAGGCTATGGAGGTTTTAGAAAGAAGCGCTGATAAAATAGGAAATTTGGAATATATAAACGGAAGGAATGATCATTACGGATATGGAAGGGTTAATGCCTATAAAGCTGTTTTAGAAGCTAAAAATTTAAACAAAATCAATCCTCCAAATTTCGATGAGCCTCAAAAGCTTTATATTTGGAATCTGTATAAATATCTTTTTCAAAGAGATTATGATAAAGATGGATTTAATTACTGGGTAAATGAGATAAAAAATGGAAGAAGTGCAGCTTATGTGGCAAAATACTTCTTTTTAAACAGCAAAGAGATTCAAAAAAGCGGTATAAGCAATGAAGAATTTATCAAGAAAATCTACAAAGCTCTTTTAAATAGGGATGTGGATGAAGAAGGACTTGATTATTGGCTGGATCAGCTTGAGAGAAAAAGGATTCCAAGAGTTCAGCTTTTAAACTATATAATTTTTTCCGATGAATTTCAAAAACTTTGCAAAGAGAAGTATAAAATCACTCCTTTTACAAGAGAAGATGAGATAGAGGCTTTTGTGGAGAGGTTTTACTCTTATGTTCTTCAAAGAGATATAGACGGGGAGGGGAAAGCCTATTGGGTAAAAGAGCTTGAAGAGAAAAGAAAAAAAGCTTCCGATATAGCTATGGATTTTTTCAATTCAAAAGAGTTTTTGCAAAAAAAAATAAGTGATGACGAGTTTATAAATATCGCTTACAGAACTCTTCTAAACAGAGAGCCAGAAAAAGAGGGGAGAGCTTTTTGGAGAGATAAACTAAAAGAGGATATCTCAAGAGAAGAGCTTATAAAGAATTTTATAAATTCAAAAGAGTTTGAAAATATAGCTAAAAAGTATAATATAGATAAGTAAGAGATAAGTTAAGGGCTGAATTTTTATATGCTATAATGTATATAAAAAGGAGTTAATGAATGCAAATAATTCAATTTAAAATAAATGATGAATATAAACAAGTTATTTTGACTCTTCTTAAAAGTCTAAAAGAAGGGATTATTAAAGACCTTAAGATTATGGAAGATAAAAAGCAAAAACAATCTAAAAAAGCTAAAATGGATATCTTTTCCAAAACATCAGGTCTTTTAAAATCACGGAATATA